>CAKZKZ010000178.1 GCA_937124495.1 uncultured Dokdonia sp.
AATGATTTTAAACTTTCTGTTTGCGTTGCATCTAATGCTGTTTTGGAAGCTAAAAGATTTGCGAAAAAATGATCTACATCTTCTTCTTCCCATAAGGATAAGACTTTTAATTTACTTCCTTGACCATTCATTTCTAAAGAAGTAAACTCAAAAGGAGTTCCACAAAATGGGCATCCATTATATCTTTCTAAAGGGAATGTGTTTTCAGGAATTGTATGTCCACAAGCTAATGTAGTTCCTTTTCTATCTTTAAAAATATTTCCAAAAAAAGTAATGACATGATCAAGCGTACTTTCTCTTGTTGGGGTATCCCAACCTTTTACTAATGGTGTCCAGTTTTTGTTAACACTAGTTATTTCTTTAAGTGTTTCAAGAAGTTCCCATTTATAGTCTGGTGAAACAGTATTTAACGCTTTTAACAGCTCTTCTGAAAACCCAAACCCTAACTTAGAGGCATTGATAATTAATCCCATCGTTATTTCATTGAGTTCTGTAACCTCTTCATGTAATAAATGTTGAGGGATAAATACTGCTTTTTGTCGTAAACTGATTTTTAATAAATCGTGTTTCATTTTTGTTGTTTTAAAAATTAAAAAATCAGGTAATCTCATTTCTTTTTTACCTTAAAAGTGATTGAAGTAAGAAATAATTGACCTTAATTATATGGTAATCTAACGACTCTTATTTAACCTCTTAACCCTCTCTGAGAGCGTTGGGATTCGAACCCAAGAAGTAAGTCGTTATTGACCATTTGTGGAGTAGGTGGGACTCGAACCCACGACCTGGGTGTTAAAAACACTAGAAGTAAGCTTATATTGACCCTTATGGATAATGTATAAACTAACCTGCTCTAACCAACTGAGCTACTACCCCAAGTAAATAGATAATGGTTCATGTGGTTCATTAAAAGTGAGTTTTGAAGTAACATGAACTTGACCTATTTATATGTAAAAGAACGTTTTGTTATTAATTACAGGACAAATATTCTAGTATATTGCGCACTCTTTTTGCGTAGTAATATTAAATCTATTATTTTTCAAAAAAAATACCCAATGGCTGCTAATAAAAATGCCCTGATCAGATATAAAACCATTGATCAATGTTTACGTAATAAATATAGACAATGGACATTAGACGACCTGATCGATGCGTGTTCTGATGCGTTATATGAATATGAAGGCAAAGATGTCTATGTCAGTAAACGTACCGTACAATTGGATATTCAGACGATGCGTAGTGATAAATTAGGCTATAATGCACCCATCGAAGTATACGAGCGTAAATACTATCGCTATACCGAAGACGAGTATAGTATCATGAATATTCCTGTGACCGATAAGGATGTAAAAATCATGAATGAAGCCATTCAGATTTTACGGGAGTTTAAAGACTTCTCACTCTTCAAAGAAATGGACGGGGTACTCCAACGCTTGGAGGATTCTGTGTATTCTTCTCAAGAGAACAGGAGATCGATCATTCATCTAGATAAAAACGAACTGTTAAAAGGATTAGAATATATCGATGTGATTTACGAAGCTATTCAGCATAAAAAAGTGATTGAAGTTACCTACAAATCTTTTAAAGCACGTAAAGAAAGCTTAATGATTGTGCATCCCCAATTATTGAAAGAGTTTAACAACCGTTGGTTTGTATTGGCGCTTTCTAGAGGGAAGTACACAACACTGGCGTTAGACCGTATGTTAGGAATAACCATCAAAGAAGATATTCCTTATGAGGATAAAGAACTTCAGGGAGATCTCTATTACAAAGATGTGGTGGGAGTCACGGTATCAGAGAATGTCAGGGCACAAAAAGTGACCTTTAAAGTTGATCTCAAAAATGCACCGTATGTGTCTACAAAACCGTTTCATGCGTCTCAAAAAGAGATTAAAAAAACGGAAGATGGAATTATTTTTGAAATTCAAGTACAGCATAATTTTGAGTTAGAGCGCCTGATTCTTGGTTTTGGTGATAGCATCGAAGTTTTGAAACCTGCACATCTCCGTAAGCGGATTTATAACAAATTAAAAACGGCTTTGGGGAAATATGATGTGTAGGTTGAGTACGCTTTTGCGAAAATTTATAATAAATCTGTTGAATTAGGATACAAGCTTTGATAAAAGTAAAACCCAATTATCAATACAGTTATTGTATTGATAGTTAGTTATGTCCGATTTTATCTTTATTTTTAAGAATTCCCTAAAACCAATAAATAATGATTTGTTTTTATGATAGAAAAAGTAAAGAAAGCAATTGCAGATGATAGTTTAATTCTTTTTGTTGGGGCTGGGATGTCAATGCCTTTAGGCGTGCCTAATTGGAATAACTTAATTGTACAAATATTAGAGGGACTTTATAAGGAATACGGTGATAAGTCTTTAGTGAATTTTAAATACATTATAGATTTATTGAAATCGAATTCAATCGGCGTTTTTGATGTATTATCTCAAATTGAAGATCGTAAACATAGACCAGAGGCAGAAAAAATACTTTATTCTATTATAGATAAAATAGAATATGAAGATGATAAACTTACAAGACATAAAAAACTTTGGCAGATCAGTGATAAAATAATTACAACAAATTATGATACTGCTTTAGAAGAAGTTCTTCCTAACAATATAAAATCATATACTTATGATAATGAATTTCAGCAACAGCTAAGTATTAGCGGAAGCCCATTTTTATATAAAATGCATGGGGATTTTTCTGATCCTACAAAATGTATTTTATTTGAAAGTGATTATAAAAAATTATATGTCGAAGAAAATGCAGCGACACAAAGCCTAAGAAGTTTTCTACTTAATAAAACGATCCTTTTTCTTGGGTTTAGTATGGAAGACCCTTTTATAAAGGATCAACTAGGTTTCTTAAATAAGATATATAAAGGGCATAATAATACTCATTATATCGTTTCTAATCGAACTACAAGCTTAGATGGAATAGAAAATGTTCCAGTTGAGGATTGGGAAGAAGCTTTTGATACTTTATTAGATGATTTAATAGTTGCAAAAAAAGAAAGCTCAAAAAATGATGTAGTAAAAGTTTCAGAAAATAAAGAGGATGTAGATATAGCTTCAACTACCAACATTGTTTTTTTAGAAGAAATGTTTAAAGATAAGAGAGAAGAGTTTGATAAAGCAGAAGATCATCTCAAAAGGAAACTTAATAATGACTTAAACATAATAAAAGATCGAATTACTGAGCTTAAACTCCAAGAAATCAATCTTGATTATGAGATACCAGACCATGAACAAAATGAACTTGAAAATATATTTAACACAATCTATAATTCAGAAAAATTAAGTAATCAAACATTACAAAAAATAAATAAAATACGAGAACTACATTCAAAATCTCATGAATGGTATCACCGTAGTGTTATTGTAAGTGCTTTAGCATGTAGTCTTATCAATTTTAATAAAAAAATTGATCCCAATAAAATTGATTTATTAATTTCGTAAATGACAGTGAGGAAAGAGTCTGGCAAAAAGCCATCACCTATTTATTTATGATTTTAAATCATTTAGGTCGCTCATGGCAAAAACATAAGAATTTAATACCAAAACTAAAACATTTACAAACACATAACAAAATACAAGAAGCATTAAAAGTTATTATAGTTTTTTCGCAATATGAATTGCAAAGAGCAAGTCCACTAGACAAAAGAATATTTGAAAATGAGTATTTTAAAGAAAGTCCTTTTAATTATTTTTTGCCTTTTTACGAAAATAACCCATCAATAGATAATATTTATGATGAGGATAATGATGGCATAGATGATTTAGAGGGTTATATTAAATTTCTATATAACTCTCCATTACCAGATGCTTTTAAATATTTGATGTGCAATTCTGCGGTAATTAATAAAAATAAAAATAAAAGTGAAAAGGATAATGATTCGGATGAAAATATTAAAGAATATATTCGACATGTCTTAAATATCCATTCAGTTTTCAATCCTTATTTGAATTATGCTAGTGAGATTATAAATTTTTATGAAAATAATCCTCTTGCAAAAAATACCATCAATCAAAAAACATCTATAGTTACATTTAATGGGTTGAAAAACATCCTTCTGAATACAGTAGAACACCATCGTGCGTTAGCTAGACAATTTGCTGTACAAGAACAATGGGGTGAAGCAATAACAAATTATGAACAATTATTAGATATTGAAGAAAATGATATCTCTGCTCTTTCAAATTTAGTAGCGTGTCTTGAAAATACTAAAAAGAGTATAGATTATCTTTTAAAATTACGTTTAAGAATAGAAAAATTACAATCAAAAGATCACGAGAATTTATATAAAATTGGGCGCTTATATGATAAGAAGAAGAAATATAAAACTGCTATAAAATATTTTAATAAAGCAATAATTTTAGATGATGAAAATGCATATTACTTTAGTGCTAGAGCTAGTGTTAATAGATTGTTAAAAAAATTAGAAGATTCCCTGTTAGATCACAATAAATCTATAGAATTTGATAGAAAAAATACAATTTATTTTAATAATAGAGGTAATACAAAATTTGAATTAGAAGATTACGAAGGAGCTCTAAGAGATTATGATGAAGCTATAAGATTAGACGACAAAGTAGCAGACCCTTATTCTAATAGAGCAAGGGTTAAAGATCAATTAAAACATTATGATGGGGCTATAAGAGATTATGACGAGGCTATAAAACTAAATGAAAAAGAAGCAACCTATTTTAATAATAGAGGAGGTGTGAAATTGAGTATGAAAAAACATAAGGAAGCATTAAAAGATTATAATAAAGCAATCAGTTTGAATAATAAAGAAGCAATCTATTTTAGTAATAGAGGTAATGTGAAATGTGATTTAAAAGATTACGAAGGGGCATTGAAAGACTTCGATAAAGCAATATTTTTAGATAAGAAGGATATTACTATTTATGCAAATAAAGCAAATTTATTTCGACGATTAAATCAGATAGAAAAAGCTTTTGAAATCATATATATCGCTCAGAAATTAGATGCTAAAAATGCTGAAGTATATGGAACAAAAGCAGCTATTTACTCTTCTAAAGGAGACGAAGAAAAATTTTATGAGTTATTAGAAAAAGCAATTCAGTTAAAGGTAGATTTAAATAACTTAGACGATGATATAAAAGAAAAATATAAAGATGAAAAGCGTTTCCAAGAATTACTTAAAAAATATGACCAAACGTTAGATGAATAAATAGGTTACTATAAAACGAATACCCCCGTTTATATCTTATAAACGGGGGTATTCTATCGTAGAAAGATGCGATTAATCTTCTAAAATAACGTCTAGGATCTTCGCAATATTCTTAGCATCATCCACACCTCTGTGGTGGGTGCCTTCCAAAGGAATGTTCAACATGTTTAAAGCGCCTTTCATACCGACTTTACGCCGAATAGGCTGCATCTCATAAAAGAGTTGCTTTACATTGATGTGATCTTGCGATAATGGATAATCGATATTTCGAATTTTACATTGTCGTTGCATCATATTACGATCGTAATCGCCATAACTAGCCCAGGTGTTATAATGTCCTTCGTATTCCTCACGCACTATATCACAAGCATCTTCAAAAGAAATACCTTCTTGATCCAGTAATTCTTGTGTGATGGTTGTCAATTCCGTACAAAACGGACTCACTGTTGAGCGTTTGGGCTTGATGAGAATACCTTTCGGTTTTGTAATCTCGCCTGTATGTGTATCTAAAATGCAAATGCCAATCTCTATGATTTCATTGACTTGACCTTGCGGTATTGGACCATTCCAACACGTAGCTTCTAGGTCTATAATTAATATGTTATCTGTTGTATTCATTGTTTTATGTTTTAATTGTTTTTGGTGATTGCGTTGCTTTGGCACTTCGACAAGCTCAGTGTGACAGCTTTTCTAACTTAAATCACCAAAAATGAGTTATATTATTCCCTATCAGCGAAGGGAGGTGTCCAGTCTTTCTGGAGCATGATGTGTTTTACTTCCTCGTAAGAAAGTGGATGAAAATCGTGACAATCTACACCTACATCAAATGATCTAGAGGTAGAAATATCTGGTAAATTCCCGTGAGAATGACCGTATAAGTGCCAGGTTCCTCTAAAAGAGGATCGCCATACACGCATTGCGTAATGTAAGAGCATGATTTTCTGTCGTCCATTAGGTGCATCTGCATCGGGAACACTCAACTCAAAATAGTCTTTGATCCACTCGAATCGATCAGGGTTTGCTTGCGCAGCACCTTCATGATTTCCTCGTATTAAATAGATCTTGCCATTCAATTGTTCTAGAATGGCTTTCATTCTGTACGACTTACAAAGGCCAAGATCACCTAAGTGATACACATGATCGTTTTTACTTATTTTGCTGTTCCAGCGTTTGATGAGTTCTTCATCCATTTCTTCGACACTACTAAATGGTCGGTCGGAGAATTTTATAATGTTTGTATGACCAAAATGATGGTCAGATGTAAAATATATGGTATTCATTTTATGTTATGTTATTAGACAAACTCACGGTGTGAGTTGTCTTTTTTTTTAATTTGGCATTGTCACTAACTCTTCTCGATCCAACGGGTCGATATCGTATTTGAGTAAATGCAATGCAGCCTGTACCGCCCAACATTTGTCACTTGAGTGTATATTGCTATAAAGACTTAATAAGAAAGATGGTTCTACAATCGTCCATCCTTTGACAGTTCGTTGGGGTACATTTTTATTGACAAAAAAATCAATCGTAATTCGAAAGAGTTTTCCTGCATGCTCTTCTGTTTTTTCATACCGTCTAAACTGTTCGTCGCTGGGTAAATGATCATAGCGTGTCCATACTTTTTTAAAGCCTCGCTCTTGTAAAATGTACATTACTTCGGCGATGTTTTGCGGTGCTATAAACAGATCTATATCTTTATGATCGTGGGCATGCTTAAATTCTTGGTGTCCTTCTGGCGATAAAAAATGCCAAGCCCATCCTCCCGATAAGACCACGAAGTCTCTTAAGAAATGAAGTTCTGTTAAGGCGTAGGTGATTCTGTAATCAGGCCATAATTCGCCATATCGTTTTTTATTATGTGGTGCTCCCATGTCTTTATGTTTTTAGTACAATCTCTAGGAGATTGTATGTGATTATTTCTTTTTCTTCTTTTTAGAAGAACCCTTCTTTTTCTTTTTGGATTTCTTCTTTTTCTTCTTCTTAGGAGTATCGAGTTTTCTTTTCTTTTTAATGCGCTTTATTTCATCTTCTAGAAATTCAAAATGATACTCGTTATAGGTTTTTTTCTTTGCTTTTTTAAGTGATTGTATACATGCTTTATAGTCTTCATTACATTCGTATGCATAGGCAGTAAGCCATAGTAATTGTGCTTCATCTTTTTGTTTTTGGGTTAATCCAAAAGCAATTACTTTTTTGGCACGTTCTAGCTCATTTGCCCAAATTAATAAGCGTGCATAGGTTGTATAGACTTCTTTGTAATCAGGATTTTGAGCAATGACTTTGTCAAAGCAAGCAAACCCTTCTTCATAATTCCCTAATTGCTCTACTTGTACTTTGCCAAGTAAGCATAAGGAAGGAGCATGTGTTTCTTCATACGATAATGCATAATTAAGCGACTCGCATACTTCTTCCCAATCACTACCAAACATCCCCATGGCTCCGGAGGCTTTTAGATAGTATTGATCTGCTACTGTTAATCCCATGATTCGTTTTTTAAATTCTTTTTAAGCGTTTGCCTTTTTGAAGCATAACTTTTGTTCTTTTTTTGATGTTTAAAATCACTTCCTTCAAAAACTTGTATCGGGTTTCCTCTATCTACACGAAGGTGTTGTTCCCAAGTGGATGTGGCTTGTTCTTTAAGTTGTTCCAAATGATGTATTTGAAATTGCTCTTTAAGACGCTGTAACGCCAGTTTTTTGTTTTGGTGTTGTGATCTACTATCCATCGCGACACATTGTACTCCTGTAGGAATGTGTGTAGCACGTACGGCTGAATTTACTTTGTTTACGTTCTGCCCTCCAGGGCCTGTACTGCGCATAGCTTGATATTTGACATCTTTCTCGTGAAATGATGTGGTTTCTAGTTGTGGTACTTCCTGTACTTTTATAAACCAGTTTTTGCGTTTATGATATTTTCGATACGGGGATTTTCCAATCCATTGTATCGTGCCTATCCATTCAGAAATAAAGGTGTCAATATTCTTTCCTGAGATACTTAATATTACTGATTGAACTGCGGTAATACCAGCTTGTTCTTTTTGTATAATAGTATGCGTGCAATTGTGTGTTTTAAGTGCTGTGATAAATGCTTTTAACACTTTTGCAACTACCCAACTACATTCGGAAGGACCTCTTCCTGCTGTGATTTGTATAAGTTTGTCCATTGTTTCTAATTGTTATGTCACTTTCTAGGTCTTGCGTTAGGGATTGCCGTGTAAATCCCACAGGCACGCAGCAAGCGTGACGAGGAATTGTAACAGAAAGCCCGACACTGTCTTGCCGCTTAAGGCAGGACAGTGTAACGCCCTAAAACGATATATTCTAAAAAGACAGTACTATAAATCAATGCCGAAAAGGCCTTTTACCCCATCCCTAAAGGGAGGTCTTTTTCTAATTAACTATTAGTTTTATTTAATTTTTACACCCTTTAGGGAATGGGGAAATGAAAATTAATAAGCACTGCTTTTGATTCGAATATATCTTCCTAAAAAATGATTTTCTACCTGTCCATACGGACAATTTTTGGTGTAAAAGTGCCTAACACTTCTACGAGTTCTTGTTGATTTGCCATCACTTTTGTGATGTCTTTATAGGCCATGGGTGCTTCATCAACACCACCACCTATAAGGGTCACCTCATGTGCGGCGAGTTCTTTTTTAATAGCACTTACGGTAAATTTCTCCTTACACTTACGTCTTGAGTGCAAACGCCCTGCTCCGTGAGAAGCCGATTGTAAACTGTCTGGATTTCCGAGACCTCTTACAATGTATCCGGGAGCTGTCATAGAACCAGGGATGATCCCTAATTCGCCTTTGGCAGCCGGTGTTGCGCCTTTACGATGTACAATACGTTCTATGCCATCTATCTGCTCTTTCCAAGCGAAATTGTGATGGTTAGCAATATTGACAAGTGGTTTAGCGCCGATTAATTTGCTGATTCTAGCGTGTATATTATCGTGACATGCTTGCGCATAGTCTCCAGCTAAGTTCATAGCTATCCAATATTCTTGTCCGTCGTGTGTATCTAAATCTAGCCAGGCCAGATTTTGAACATGCTTAGGTAACGGGCATTGTTTGGTAGCGAGGTAGGTGTATTGTTTTGCAATATTGGCACCGAGTCCTCGTGAACCGCTATGTGATAATAATCCTAGATATTCTCCTGGTTTTAAATTCCATTCGTTCTCATAATTGGTAATAGAAACACTTCCAAATTCCACAAAATGATTACCGCCACCAGAAGTTCCTAATTGTTTGTAGGCTTTGTCTTTGAGCCTTTTTACAAAAGGAATATCCTTGAATGCGTGATGACTAAAAATCTCGTGATCATGTTTTTTATTATGCGTTTCATACATGCCAAATTTGGTATGTTCTGAAAGGATATTTGCCAGTTGATGTTTCTTCCCTTTGAGGTATGATATTTTAATAGGATAGAGTGTTAAACTCATACGACATCCTATATCGACACCTACACCATACGGAATTACAGCATTGTCTGTGGCAAGTACACCGCCTATCGGTAATCCATATCCACTATGTGCATCGGGCATTAATGCACCCGCTACAGCGATAGGTAATTTTAAAGCATCGTATAATTGATATTTTGCTTGATCGTCTATTTCGTTTTCCCCATAAATGGTATGTGGAACTCTCGTAGATCGTAGTACTTGTTTCTTTACAACCACTGGATCTGTAAGACTCTCTGCTATTTTACCCCATACACCATCGCCTATATATTCCTCTGGATTTGCTAGTACCAACGCGGCTTGTTGTAATACTTGTTCTTTTTTAAGCCGTTTATGGTATCTATTTATCTGTCCTAAAGTGATATTGATGCTATTATTCTTTGGAAAGCCTAATTTGATTAGGTCTTTTCCGCTTAGTTTTTTTTCCATGATAATTCTTCATTAATAATGTCTTGGATTTCAGAATCTCTCAAACCTTTTAGTTTTGAGTTGATATAGTTTCTGCCTCTTCTATTGTAGCAGTACCATCCTGTTTTCCAAGGGTGTAATTTTCTTTTTGCTTCATAATGCCCATTGCGCATAAGGAGTCCATTCAAGAATGAGTATTCTTGTTCTAATAATGGATCTG
>CAKZKZ010000179.1 GCA_937124495.1 uncultured Dokdonia sp.
GATGCAGATGGAACTCCAACATCAAACACGGGGCCAGGTAGTGCAACAGCTGGCGACTTTTATTTATATACAGAGGCTACGGGGTCTAATGTAGGGAATCCAACAAAGAGAGCCGTATTAAATAGTCCTTGTTTTGATCTTAGTAGTATTGAAGAGACACCAATATTAACGTTTGATTATCACATGTTCGGGGCAAACGTTGGGAATATGGCAGTACGTGTAAATGATGGCACTGGATGGACGACTATCTGGTTATTAAATGGAAACCAAGGAAATCAATGGGATACTGCAACCATAAGTCTAGAAGCGTATGCAGGACAAACTATTCAAATTAGAATGGATAGTACAACTGGTGTAGGAGATCGTGGTGATGTAGCTATCGATAATATTGTAGTTGCTGATGATACATTAGGCGTAAATACAGCTATATTAGAAACCATACAAATGTACCCTAATCCAATTCAAGATGTATTACATATAGATACTCCTAACACAGCGGTTCAGCAAGTAAAAATATATGATGTTAAAGGTAGTATTGTTTCAAATAAAATAATGAATACTCAAAATGCACAAATGAATGTTTCTGCATTAAAAGCGGCTGTGTATTTTGTAGAAATCTCTACAGCAAGCGGTACTACTGTTAGACGAATTATAAAGCGTTAGATTTTTATTTAAGAATAATAAAACACAAAAACCAACCAGAAATGGTTGGTTTTTGTGTTTTAAAGAAGGTTAAAATAATTTCATTTTAGATGTATGTAGGATTATAGGTTCATTTTATACACTTCTGTCTTCTAATTACGCTTTCGCGAACCTGTCTCACAGGCAGACGAGTCCCCATAAAGTATCCCTTGTTTACACGGAAAATTCATTCTCCCGCTCGAGAGGGCGCAGTATCTATTCATAATATTTTATTTATTACAACCGAGTTATATATAAAGATAAGCCGATAAAATCGTAATCGAAATTCGCGAATTCCAATAAATCAAGATTGCTTGGCTTCATTTTATGTTGTTGATTTGTAAGACAATATTTATATCTCATAAATAATTGATTAACAAATATTTAAAATTCGATAAATATACTGAAGCCCAAAAGCCTTTTAGTAGAGTAATTGTCCGATTTTCACAGGACTAGTTACCTATTTTATGATTTTGCACCTGTATTCTTAATGCAATAAAAACGAGGTCTACTGGCTTTATGCTTCAACATGATATTCTCTCGCGAGGAATAGACACAAACTGCGAGTGTCTTTAATGAGTCGCGGTATATTAATTCTTTGACAATGTCATAGAAAATTCAAAGCCTTAGTTGGATAGATGGTACCTCATATTCATTAAGTCTAAATATTTTACTAACGATTTAAAAATTATTTAAAATGAAAAAAGTGTTTTTAATTCTAGCTTTTGGGCTATGTATGTTTTCTAGTATTACTGCAACGGCAGAAGCACCTACGGAGGTATGTGAAGTACCTGCAGAGGAGATTGTATTTAGTGATCCAACTCTAGAGGGAGATCCGTGTATTGCAGCAGCTATTACTGCAGAAATAGTCGCATGTGGTGCGGTACTCTGCGATGACGACCTTTATTGGGCCGTATATTTTGCATGTGCAGGTAATGGACTTGAATAACCAATGTTAAACATAGGGTCTTTATTTTATATAATAGAACAAAGACCCTTTTTAATAATTTAATTAATGAGAAATTTTTTAGTAAGCGGTGTACTTAGCCTGTTTATTTTTGTAAGTACTCAGGCACAAAAGTCAGGAGTGGCTCAGTATCGTGTTATTCCTAAAGATGTAAATGCCATACTGGATCAAAATGACGGTGAAGCTAATGCTATTTTAAAGCAGATGTTAAACGCTGCAAAAGACTTTGATTTTGTACTTTATTTTGATGCCGAAGAGAGTTTGTATTATAGAGAAGAACAATTGAGTACTGGAAACAGTACAGCATTGAGTCAAAAAATGGCTAGAGCTTTAACAGATAAAGGAACACATTATCAGAACAAGGAGCAGAATGTATCTATTAGAGCATTCTTTGGTTTGGGTAAGGATTATCGTATTCAAGATAATTTGTTTTCGGAATTCACTATAACCAAAGAGCGTAAAAAAATAGGGAAATTTGAATGCATAAAAGCTATTCTCAAGTGTGGCGATTGTGGCGGAAAACCGGTAGTTGTATGGTTTGCGCCCAATGTGTCGATTCCTTTTGGCCCTGGAGGATATGGAGGACTTCCAGGTTTAATTGTAGCAGTTGAGAAAAGAGTGTTCTCGTTGCAACTAAGCGAACTTGAATTCAAGCCACTACCTAAAAGTAAAATAAAAAGACCAATAAAAGGAGAAGTGATTACTAAAGAAGCGTATCGTGAATTATCCATGAAAGCACGAAAAAATAGAAGTTTCTAAGTTCGAGTCTTAGTGAGCCAACAATAAAATCCCTTAGAGTTTTATACTCCAAGGGATTTTGTTTCAATGGTTCAAACATAGATGCGATTATCAATAGTAATACATTAACCATCATGAGTATCATCTAAAGATTATTGATTCGATATAGATATTAGAGTCTATCTACTAGCAGTTAGTGTATTGTGTTTTGTATATGTAGAAAATCGTGCTTGTAATTGTGAATACAATGAATAACCAATACAATACTATTTAACAGCCATTTTTAGTGTTTTCCGTTGGTGGTGGTACACAGATAATGGGCCATCTACTAATACCTTGACAACCCAGGGAACCTATAATTTCACCTCCTTTTATGACGTTAAGATTTGCCAATCTGGAAATAGTCGTCTTCTCAATACGCAGTTGTATTTTCCTTTTTTTCATAGTAACTTAATTTTAGAATTATGTTATCAAATCTATCTTTTAAAAGCATTTAACTAGTTTCAGTACAGCATATATTTATGGGAATTCGCGAATTTCGATAAAAAAAATACATTATTTTCTTAGATTTTTTAGAAAATAAGATGGTTTAAGTCCTGTTCTTTTTTTGAATGCAGAAGCAAAAGATTCAGAAGTATTAAAGCCTGCTTCCTGCGCTATGCCCTTGATTGTATACTTTTGTAAAATTTTGTTTTCTTGTAATTCGTTTAGAATGTAATCAATCCTAAGATCATTGATATAGTGAATAAAAGGTTTTCCTTTATGTATATTGATGACTTCGGATAAATATTTTGTATTGGTAGAAAACCTTTTTGCTAAAGATGTGACTTTTAAATTTGTTTTTAAAAAGCCTTTCTTTTTTTCAAAGTTTTCTAGCTTGTCTAGTATGGAAGATATAAGTTCTTTGCTTATCGTTATATTTTTTAAAAGAACTTGTGTGTCTTTTAAAGGAGTATTGGATTTTTTATTCTTTGATCCAAAGATAATTTGGTTAAATCTTTTTTTGTAAGTGCTATACTTTTTGAATTGAAAAATCGATAGCCCTATTAATAAAATGATAAAAACGATGAGGTAAAGTGTTCTTGTATTTAGCTTTTTTGTTTTATTTTCTAGCCCTTGTATGAGAAACTCTTTATTGTTTAATAATTCTGGGGTATCAAATTCTGAATAAAGTTTATCACTCATACGTATTTTTCTTATTGCAGTAAGGCTATCAAATCGTAATAGCTTATTGATCATAATGAGATGCGCGCTATCGTTTTTATGCTCTTTATAATCAGATATAAAAAATTCATAGACTTCTCTGGTTTCAGGAAGTATGATATTCGTTTTGTCTAAAAGGGAATCTACTCGATGAAAATATTTTTTTGCACCTTTTGAGTCCTTATAATAACTTAACTTCAATTTTCCAAGATAGAGCTGAGATAATATATAGTAATTTCTGTCAAAAAGATCATTGAAGTCTAATTCGGAAGCGGCTTTACGTAATAACGCTTCTGATGCAGTAAATTTGCCGCTCTCAAATAAATTGACTCCTTCATTTAAAGTCAAGATATCATCATAATAAGGAACCTTATCTAGAATGTAATGATGATAATAATAGGAGGCAGAATCATACTTTTTATTATAACGCATAGATTCTGCAAGATGTAAACCTACTAAGGCTAATTGTGATGAATCTTTAATAGTTTTGGAACTTTCATATGTATAACGCTTTTTAAACAATTCAAGCGCTTTGTCATGTTTTCCAATATCTTTCTTTAAGATCCCTATTCGATCTAAAGCAATATGTTCATAATTTCTATTCTCATATTTTTTGGAAAGCCTAAGAACGGTGAGGTAGTGATGAAGTGCTTTGTCATATTCGAAATAATCATGATAATAAGTACCCAAAGCTACATGAGAAGTTACAGCATATATACTATCTAATCCTTGAGTTGCTTTTAATGAATTTTTAAGAAGTTTTAGTTTGTCCTCTTTATTTTTTGCATAATACGAAAGATAATTTAAAGCGTTAGATTTCTTGATTTTATCATTGTTTATGATTGCTTTTTTGAGATAGGTGTTAAGATATATGGTAGAAGTAAGGGTATCCTTATAATTTTTAATACTTCTATTAACTAAATAATCATAGCTTTTATCCTTAAGGGAATCTGGAATCGTAAAAGTGCCTTCTTGACCTATACAGATCTGAGAGAAATAACATAGTAATAGAATCTGGAGGTAAAGAGGTATGCTTTTTAATATGAGGTTTAAGTACTTGAATAAAAGGATCATCAATTTTTTTTTGAATTTCTAAATTAATCAATTTGAAAAGAAAATTTAGAATATACTTCAAGGTATTGATTGACTCTAATTACGCTTTCTCGAAAGCAAAAAAAAAAATCACTTACACGGAAAATCTATGTTTTCTCTTACAAACCCTGTAAAAGCATTCAGCGCAGTCACGACCATTTTTGGCATATCTGCCGTTTTATTCCATTCAAATAGATGACCATAGTCATTTACAAAATCTACAAAAGTACCACTAGGATCATTCTGTCCATTAGGGCCGTATAAATGAAAATCAAAAGCAGCTTGGTCTTTATACATCTCGACAAAGACAATGTCATTAGGATTTGGTTTTGGGTCGCTATAGCCCTCAGTATTGATAGATTGTGGGATATAAAGAAGCGTACCAGGCTCAGTGGCTTGTACTTTAGAAGCGAGTGCTTCTAAAGCAGGT
>CAKZKZ010000180.1 GCA_937124495.1 uncultured Dokdonia sp.
AAGCGGACTTTCTGGAATACTGGCTGGAATATATGCCTTGCTTGGCGCTTTGGTAGCTCCTACCATTCTTACCACCGAACAGCTTACCTCAGGTGGTGCTAGGTATGCTTCGGTTGTAAGTTTGATAAACGCATATCTTGCACATCCATCGGGTGCTAAACTATTCTTAGTTGCCTGCATCGTATTGATGGCTGCTGTGATCACAGGAATTATACTCACCGTGCGTAAAGCTAAAAAGCACGAAGAGAAAATATGGGATGCCTCTTCTAAACGATTGCTTATTCATTTTGCGATTCCCTTATTTACAGGTGGTGCCTTTTGTGTTGTTTTATTACAATACGGCCTCATCGGTCTTGTGGCTCCTTGTACCTTAATTTTTTATGGTTTAGCATTGATTAATGCGAGTAAATTTACACTAGGAGATATTAAATATTTAGGACTTGCCAATGTCATTATAGGATTAATAAGCACACAATATATAGGCTACGGCCTCTACTTTTGGGCACTAGGCTTTGGCGTATTTCATATTATTTATGGAACAAAGATGTATTTGAAACATGATATCAAAAAAGAATAACGGGTGGTTGTTTACTTTTAAAATGTACTTTTCCGAACATTTTAAAATAAACTTTCCGTAACGTAAAGAAGTAAGAATTAAAAGTAAAACACAAGAAACAAAACGTACTTTTGATTACGGTATCATTTGATTCTTTATATGCTTTCGCGAAAGCGTACTAACAATAAAAAATGTCAATAATAAACAACATAAACAAAGCTTTTGATCATAGGATCCGTCTTGGGATTATGAGCGTACTTATGGTCAATGAAAGTGCCGACTTCAAAGAGCTTAAAGAACTCTTAGGCGCCACAGACGGGAATCTGGCAAGTCACACAAAAGCATTGGAAAAAGAAGATTATATTATTGTCAGCAAGAGCTTTATTGGGAGAAAACCAAATACGAGTTATAGTGCCTCTAGAAAAGGAAAAGCCGCCTTTAAAAAACATATTGAAGCATTAGAAAAACTCATAGGAAAATAATATGCATTAAAGTAAAACTATATTTTTTTATCATTATACTTTGAAAAACAAAGTACTTTTAAATTATGAACACACTGCGATATATACTTTTAGAAAAACTGTATGAATGGAGCAAGCTCCCATACAGACTCCTTTTTAAAAAGGAAGATCCATGGGGTATTCCTGTAAAAGAATTACTACGGTATCCTATAGAGAGCCTAGGATATCATTTAGGTTGTTTTTTATTACAACACGACTTTACTCCAGAACCTCAACTAGAAGATCATGATATCTATCATGTGTTAACGGGAAGTGGCATCTCTGTTCCTGAAGAAATTGCGATGCAGTTTTATCTTTTTGGTAATGGAAAACGATCTATATATCTCTTTATGGTCATGAGCGTAGGCATCGTATTATTTCCAGATCACATCCAACAGTTTTGGAAAGCTTTTAAAACAGGAAGAAAAGCACATCCCTTTTACCATCTTAATTTCTTAAAACTATTACACCAACCACTCACCACATTACAATACACCTTTAAAATTAATACCATATGAAACGTCAACTTATTTTATGGATCAGTGCTTTAGGATTTAGCACCTTGTTTTACAATCAAGATCTCGGACTTAACATGTTTATTTTTGCGCTGATTGCTATTACAGCAGTAGTTTTCATACGTCGAGAGATATTTAAACGAACTGATATGTGTATTGCAACACTGATTTATTTGATCACATCTTTGTTTGTTTTTATCAATCATAGTGCACTCGCTATTTTTATGTCATTTATCACCTTTATTGTATTTACAGGAACTATCTCAGGAACTCAAAATGCGATTTATGTACAAGGGATTAATGGTATATATCAAACTTTTTTAGGAGCCTTGCATTATTACACAACCCCTAGAAAAGAAAGAAAAGTAATTACTCCTAAGAAAAAACGTGATTATGGTTTTATCCTTTTGTGTGTCATCTTAGTAATAGGGATACCTGCTGTATTTGCTTCTCTATATAGTAACATCAATCCTATTTTTGAGAAATGGGTAGGCGCTATAGATCTTTCATTCATTAATATTTCTTGGGTACTTATGACCCTTATGGGCTATCTATTATTGAACAATATTACAGTTCCAGCATCCCTACATATACTCACAAAAGCAGATAGAAACGTAGATCAACATCTTACCGAAAGACCTATTTCAGAAACACAAGAACCTGTTCTCCATAAAGAGCAATTATTAGGGTCTCTAGTTATTGGTGTTCTTAATGCGCTTATTCTTTTTTTCCTTGTGGTAGATATCTGGTATGTCACCAACAACCCACTACACAACGCCGTCGAGTTATCTAAAACCGTACATGAGGGTGTAAATGCCTTAATTACTTCAATTATCATCGCCATTACGATGATTCTTATCTTCTTTAGAGGAAACCTTAACTTTTATAAAAAGAGTAAACGACTTCGTGTACTCACCTATATCTGGATTATTTTAAATGTTGTTCTCGTACTTGTAACTGCTTTTAAAAACTACATCTATATCACAGATTTTGGATTGACCTATAAACGCATTGGTGTCCTGATCTATCTTACGTTATGCATTGCTGGATTGCTCACTACTTTCCTTAAAGTGGCACATCGTAAAAACATATACTACCTCATACGCCTCAATGCAAGGATTGTATTTTTTGTCATTGTTCTGATGAGTAGCTTCAGCTGGAATAGAGAAATTACGCGCTATAATTTATCACAGGCAACGCATCCTGATTTGAGTTATGTTCAAACCATGCATACAAATCATATAGATCTTTTATACGCTTTCGCGAAAGCGAATCCAGGAAAATTCTCTTTTGAAGCGATGAAAAATATAGAACGCAAATACACCTCACATATAGAGCGCTTAGAAAATGAAACTTGGCAATCTAAAACACTACAGGGCATTAAATACCACAACAACTTATGAAACCACTCACATATCCTATCAACCGATTTGCGCTACGACTGATGCTCTTTAGTCTGTGTTTTGGCATCCTTCAAGTTATTGTATATGCTATATACCCTAATGACACCTCTATACATATTGGCATAGCGCACCTATACCCTACAATAATTATACATACAATCGTACTCTTAATTGTCCTTATAAATGGCATCAAGAATTATAAGGATATAGGAGAACATTTTTTAGTCATCCTCACCATGCTTGCTAATATTCCTATTGCTATAGGTTGTTTTTATGCAGTAATCGCGCTTTCAGATTTATGAAAAAACATATCATCTCAAAAATAAACGAGCTCAGTAGTTTGTTTATCGGATTTCTATTTTGTGCTGCCTTATTGACCATGCGCATTAAAGTAACCGAATCATTTCACTATCTCTTTTTAGTATGGAATCTCTTTCTG
>CAKZKZ010000181.1 GCA_937124495.1 uncultured Dokdonia sp.
AGAAGGCCATAATTTATAATGACGATGTATACTCCTATCTATTTCAGAAGCTAATCGTTTTAATTTATCATTATCGCTTTGCTCTTCGTTTTCTATTTGATCATAAATAGACACATCAAAAGGAGCAGCTTCTATATGAATACGCTTTTTAAACCCTAATGCCCCTTTAAGAATACTATTAAAGTCTTCGTTACTTGTCTTGATGTAAGGCACATTTTCTTGTTTTGCTACAATTTCTGGAACTTTTAAAATATCTGTAGGGTCATATTCATAAGAGATCGCAACAGGAACAAGATTTAACTCCTTTATATATTGTAACAATGGCGTCTTCCCTCTAGCCATCGTAATCATCTTGAGTACACCTTGTTGCGTAAGATCATTACCATCCTTTGTACGACCTTCACGTTGTGCTGTCCACACAGATCTTCCTTCAGACAATAAAGACTTCATATACTCAGACAAGAGTTTTGAGCTTTTCAACAATTCTCTAGGTGACTGACTACGCAGTACTAAAAAATTCCTATTTAGCTTAGACAACGCCATTAAGAAATCTTTCTGCACCAAATTATCTCCTATTGCAGAAGCTGTTGTAATAAGCCCATTATCTATTAAGCCCACATTAAGCAATGATGTATCTAAAACAATATCACGATGATTTGATATATAAAAATAAGGCGTATTGGGAGTTAATGATTCAAAACCAGCTGTTGTAAATCCTTCAGAGCTTTTTGTAAGCAAGTTTTGAACAGATTTATAAATAACTTCCGTTTGAAAATCATGTATAGAATTGCATTGCGACAATACTTCTTGAATTTCACTTGCAGAAGCTTCTGGAAAAGTAAACTGCAACAAAATCTTAAACATAGGGTGCCTAGAAGCATGTTTCAAAGCTTCATTTACTTCACTATCATGATAAGGACGTATGTGATCAAATATAGAAATAACAGCGTATTTAAATTAATAGGCACAAAAGAAACAAAATTATTTCAGTTTCCTCTATTATAATTAACTAAGTTTAGGTTGTCTTTACATTAACAAAAACAGCTGTTGCATTTTCTGAGGTGATTTTAGCGATTTCATCAAGCGGTTTTTGGTAAACTGTTGCTAATTTTTCTGCGACTAATGCGACATAACTACTTTCGTTACGCTTCCCTCTATAAGGCACTGGACTCAGGTACGGGGCATCGGTTTCTAACACTATATGTTTCAAATCAATTTCTGAAAGAAACTGATCTATTTTTCCATTTTTAAAGGTAACGACCCCTCCTATTCCTAATTTCATATTATATCCTATTGCCTGCAATGCTTGTTCTTTGGTTCCTGTAAAGCAGTGAAAGATCCCGAAAAGGTCTTCACCTTTCTCACTTTCTAGCACCTCAAACACCTCATCAAATGCCTCACGACAATGAATCACAATAGGTAATTTATATTTCTTAGCGAGCTGTATTTGTCTCTTAAATGCATCTTTCTGTATTTCCAACGTACTTTTATCCCAATACAAATCAATTCCTATCTCCCCAACCGCACAAAAAGATCGTTCTGCAAATTGCGCCTCGACATGGGCAAGTTCTTCTTCGTAATTTTCCTTGACATGTGTAGGATGCAACCCCATCATCAAGAATACATGATCTGGATAATTCGTTTCTAAATCGTACATACGTTGTGTATATTCAGAGTCTATTGCAGGGATAAAAAAGCGATTCACACCAGCATCAATGGCGCGTTGTATCATAGCATCTTGATCTTCATCAAAAGCTTCACTATATAAATGAGTATGGGTATCTGTAAATTGCATGGCTCAAAAATAGAAATAGCGTACAACCTAACCTAACACTTATAGTTTTTTAAGAAGTTTTTGCGCCTCTTTATAGTTTTCTGCTTCTTGCGGTAAGCTCAACAAAATTTGTTTACATCGGTCTACATCTCCTTGTTTCAAGAAATTCAAGGCATTATACCATTGCGCTTTATATTTAAAAATAGAATTCCCAGTACTCAGATTTACAAAAATCTGTTCTGCATCCACGTAGTTCTCTGTTTCTACAGATGCAATTCCTTTATAAAATAGCACCTGTGTATTATTGGGATCACTCGCTAGAATGGCATCAAAAGAAACAATAGCATCACTGTATAACCCGTTATTGAAATCTTTTTCCGCTTTCGCGAAAGCGGACGCATCCTCTCCCCTTTCTATCAAATCTATCGTTCCTTCAAAAGAGTAATCACTATAGCTCGCATTTTGCATTTGCGTCCAAAATATGGCGCCAAACAAAATCACAGCACAAGCCGCAACAAGATAACGTAAGGGCTTAAAACGAATCACTTTCACCTCTTTCTTAGGCATTACTGACGTATCTAAATGCTCGTCTGCTAGTGTTTTCAAAGTACCTTTAAACGTTGTACGTTCCTCAGAAAGGTTATGACTTAAGTGTTCATTTAGATCTCTAAAAATGGTAAATGCATCTTTAAGATCAGGTTCGGTTTGCAGTCTTAACTCAAGAGCCTTCTTTGCTTCTGGGGAAAGTGCTTCTTGGAGATAGTCGTCAAAAAGTAGTATGGTTTTCTCGTCCATGACTATAGATTTTTAAGGGTTTGGTACTGGGCAGATCCTTGCACCATCTTCGTAAGTTTACCAACACAAAGTGATTTTTTCTTTCGAGCATATGCGTAAGAAACTTCTAGTTTTTTTGCTACTTCTTCCATTGATTTAATAGAAAAACTAAGCTTTAGCAGTTTCTTACAGGCGTCACCCATTTGCTCAAGCATTTGATTAAATAAACTTGCTCTGTCTTCATACAAAGCTGTTTGATCTGCTTGCTGTTGTACATTTCTATCTATAGATGTAACCTCTTCGTTTATTGTTACCCCTTCTGGTTTGTTTTTTTTCAAAAAATTAAGCCACTTCCGTTTACATATCAAAAAAAAGTAAGCATCAAAAGGACAACTAAGTGTCAATCCCTTTGTCTTTGCTTGATCATATATAGTAATGAGTGCCTCTTGAATAATATCTCTAGCAGCAGACTCATCCCCACTATTCTTTTGAACATATCCAATAACCTTAGGAGCAAAACGAGAATAGATCTCGGCAATCAGTTTATGATCGTTTTCAAGTAATGCTTGTACATATTTCTGGTCACTATGCACTTTGTGATCTCCCATATTTACTGGATTTACGAGTAAATATAAAAAAAAGTTTCAGAAAAGGGGTAACAATATAAAACCCCTGATGATATAAGGGTGTAAAACAAAAAACAAAACATCAAATTATACAATTATGAAAACAACAAACTTTAACTACACAGATCAGAAAAACAGTAAGAATGTGTATTCAATCACTAGACTCATCACTTTATCGCTACTATCACTTATTCTTTTGATAAGTTGTGAAACAGCAGATGATGTTGATATCATAACT
>CAKZKZ010000182.1 GCA_937124495.1 uncultured Dokdonia sp.
AGGTATCTGTCTCTAGTGAATATGATTATTTCGCGGCAGGCGTTGGCGGGAGTTACACACGTCTTTTTAATCAAAAAAACACAGAGCTTACCATAAGCGGTAATGTATATATAGATACTTGGAATGCTATTTATCCTTCCGAATTGAGACCTTTTGGTGAAGGGGGCAACGGAATAAATAATGCTTTATTTACACAAAATACCATTACTGGAAACCCAAACTATAATCCAAACTTCTCAGAATTTCAAGATGAAGGTCGCAATT
The DNA here is from genome assembly GCA_937124495.1 of uncultured Dokdonia sp. Taxonomy (GTDB): domain Bacteria; phylum Bacteroidota; class Bacteroidia; order Flavobacteriales; family Flavobacteriaceae; genus Dokdonia. The sequence continues at coordinate 265 of CAKZKZ010000182.1, forward strand.
CCTATTCTTTTGGAGTAGGGTTTTCTCAAATCCTATCAAAAAACCTTCAAGGTTCCCTATCCCTCGATTTAGTGCAACAACAAGGCTTATTATCAACTCCTTTTCAACGAGTATATTTTGGAGATGTAGCAGATTCTTTTATAGAAAATTTCCAGCTTGCAGATGATATAGAACGTTTGCCTGACACGCGTTTTAAAATTGCTATAGGCGGACGATTAAATTACTACATCAATGAAACTTTTGTACTTCGATCTTATTATAGGTATTACACAGATGATTTTGGGATACAATCGCATACAGCTAGTCTAGAAGTTCCTATTAAAATTTCAGATAAGTTTACCGTGTTTCCTTCCTATCGTTATTATACACAAACAGCCGCAGACTATTTTGCGCCTGCAGAACAAAACTTATCTACCCAAGAATTCTATACATCAGATTTTGATCTCTCAGAATATACAGCCAATCAGTTTGGATTTGGAATACGATATACCGATCTATTTGCAAAGGCACATATTTGGAAATTAGGCATTAAGACAATTGATCTCCAATTTAATAATTATGAGCGCGACTCAGGATTACAATCTAACCTCATCAGTTTTGGTGTTGGATTTGTGATGGATTAATAGATATACGCTTTCGCGAAAACGTATATCCTATCAACACCATATCATCTTAATTCAAAAAAAAGATATAATCAATATCTAATAGCGAGAGATTTTGATAAGGTTTCTGCGTCTTTTGCATAATCAATTCTTTCAATGACTCCAGCTCTTGTTTATTAAACATCATTGATAAATTTTGCTGCATGGTTTGAATAGGAATCTTGCGTTTCATCACTACACGTTCATACTTCATTTCCCAATACTCCACTTTTATTCCAGATACGTATTCTCTAAAAGCGTGTAATTCTCTAGGCGTAAATTCTATATATAGATTATTGAACGTTAAGTGATATACTTTACAACTTGTACAAAAAGAAAGTTGTCCATCACAGTTCTTAGCAATTGTTTTTACTTTATGACACATATCACATTATCGTTTTCAATAACAGTCCATTAAGAGCTGGTTATTATTTTCAAAATCAGTTAATGGGCGCTTCAATTGTTCTTCTGAGATGTGTTCTAATACATCTAAAACAGCATGCTGCATCGCTAATGAGCCACAAATCATAATCGCACCTCCTGTAGTTAGCACCTCTTTAATAAGGTCTGCATCATCTTCCAATATATCTTGTACATACTGGGGATTTCCTTCTCTTGAATAAGCATTCATATAGGAATGTATACGCTTTCGCGAAAGCGCACTCAACATAGACTCCTCATATAATGCAAAAGAATCTTGTGTACGCCCTCCCCAAAATACATGCATCGGAATTTTTGTTGTATTCTCTTCTATCATTCCTAGAAAAGGAGCAATACCTGTTCCGTTAGAAATACATATAATTGAAGACGCATGTGCAGGGAAACGAAATTTCTTATTCTTTTCCAGAGTACCACATATACTATTACCCAGCTTAAGGGTACTTAAATAAGAAGAACATCTCCCTTTATCATGCTTCCTAACACTTAACAACATATTTTCATTCACTTTTGCTATAGAATATTGTCGCGCTTTTTCCTCTCCTTCTGGAGTAATTTCCAATAAATCTCCAGATTGAAATGTTACTCTTTTTTCATTTTTTAACCGTAATAAAAAAGTAGCATCTATATTGATGTCTGTTTTTTCTACGACCACAAAAGTGTGTTCTTTCTTTTTCTTTTCTTTCACAGCAAATGCATCTATTTGCAAAGACATCTTTGTTTGAATATTCCAATCCTTCGCCCAACTATGTATGGTGGTTTCTTCTTGATCATCGACTTTCACCAAAGGCATTATGGGGATAAAAGAAGGATGTTTATGTAATAAACCATCTACTAAAATGGCAAAACGACAAGATTGCGGATATAGCGATGATCCAAAGCCAAGCACAGAAAATTTTAAGGGGTTGATAGGAGTTATTTCTGTGATTCGTTTTTCAAAATTCCTAGCATTACTAGGAGCATCTCCATCTCCGTAAGTTGCTGTAAAAATGAGTACATACTTTGCTTTTTCATAGGTAGTATATTCATTAAGAGGTGACATGAAAACAGTCTTTCCTTCTTTAGTAAGCGCCCTATAAATGGTTGTTGCAAAAGCATGTGTATTCCCCGTTTCAGAACCTACCAATACAATATACTCACAGATATCTTTATCGGTAGAAGCTAGCGGCTCTAGATCTTTTGTTTTCTTACGTCGCTTTAAGCTCATAGCAAAACCTGAGTACATAAAAAATAATAGACTTCCACTTGCGACTAACAATATCAATGACCAAAGCACACTCCCTTGCCCTGTATGTAATTGTAAACTCCATCGAGAGGCTAGTGTGACAAAAGGGTATGAAACCTCACTTACCACCTGCCCTGTATATTGGTGTACTAAGATTTCTTTATCCTGTAAGGCTATTTCATAATAATCTTCTGCATCATCAGAAAAAGGGAAGGTTATTTTTCTCACTTCATTCAATGAAGTGTTTTTAAACACTGCAATATCTATACGCTCATTTTCCTGGTTTGCTTGTTCAGAAATGTTATTCCAATCATGTGCTATCGTACTTTCTGGTAATAAAGAGAACTTCTCTGCCGAAAGATATACTCCTGTAGCAGCTATAATCAAAATAGGCAGTAGCAACCACCTTCCTAAGATCACATGATATCGTTGATTGAAATTTTGTTCTTGAACCTTTCTATATATTTTTAAAATACCACCTTGCCTTTGTACTAATACAACAAAACCTGTTACCGTAATAAAACAAAGTAATAGAGAGACAAATCCCACAAAAAAACGTCCTATCCCGTGTAAGAAGAAAGAACGGTGTAGGTTGGTAGTAAAACTAAAAATAGGTGATCTCTCTTTTGGTTTTCCTAATATCACTCCTGTTACAGGATGGATGTATGCTGTACGACTCTCGCCTTCTTTGGTCACTACAGAAGCTACGACAAAGTCAGACGAGGTAACTTCTACTTCCAAGACCTCATCATACGTGTTTTTAAGAACAGTAACTGTATGATCTATAGACACATCTCGAAGATTTGTAACCGCATAGGGTTGAAACGTATCTGAGATGGGTTCAA
>CAKZKZ010000183.1 GCA_937124495.1 uncultured Dokdonia sp.
CGCTTGTTTTCTATGTACCACGGTATAAGTTTTTTAGAGAATTTCAATGGAAAATAAAGGTTTTTGCTAATTTATATACTTATCTTCTTATAATTTAAAAGATTATGCTTGAATGTTTGAATTTATATTGCTTATATTTGCGAACTTGAAATTTTAACCCCTAAACAATTATTAAAATGACAAAAGCTGATATTGTAGCAAAGGTATCCGAGAAATTAGGTATCGAAAAGAATGACGTACAAGCAACTATCGAATCGTTCATGAGTGAAGTTAAAACTTCTTTAGAAGGAGGCGATAATGTTTATTTAAGAGGATTTGGTAGCTTTATTATCAAAACAAGAGCTGAGAAAACTGGTAGAAACATTTCTAAGAATACGACTATCAAAATTCCAGCGCACAACATACCTGCGTTCAAACCTGCAAAAATATTTGTAGAAGGTGTAAAGACGAACGTTGCAGTATAAATATTAAGTAACCTAATAAAAGAATCATTTTATGCCAAGTGGTAAAAAAAGAAAAAGACACAAGGTAGCAACGCACAAACGTAAAAAAAGACGTAGAGCAAACCGTCACAAAAAGAAAAAGTAGTCTAAGACTACTTTTTCTTTTGAATTTTATATATCGCTAATAATCTAAGGTACTTAGATTTCTAAATATATGTGCATAAAATGACTTCACTTAGTTTTACATAGGTATACCTATGCTGTTACTATAGCAAAAAAGTGATTGTTTTATTAGGTACATCTTTTCTAGATGTTATTAGTTGGTATGTGTGATTCATAGTTCTTTGACATCGTAACACAAAAAGCCTTACACCTTGAGGCCTTCACGTTACACCGTATTTATTACATTTTGTATACATAGTTATACGTTATTATCCCTGTGATAAATTATTGTATAATCCATTTGTGATGCCTTGCATCGTAAATGAAAATTACTAAAGAGTGAATAAAGAATTAATTATAAGATCTAGTTCCTCGGCAGTTGATTTTGCCTTATTGAAAGATGGAAGGCTTATAGAACTTCACAAAGAAGAAGACGGGAATAAATTTAATGTTGGTGATATTTATATCGCAAATATTAGAAAAACAGTTTCTGGACTAACTGCTGCATTTGTTAATGTAGGTTATGAAAAAGATGCTTTTTTGCATTATCATGATTGAGGTCCAAAACTTCCGACACTTCTAAGTTACATAAAGCGCATTAGCGCGGGTAAATTAAAAGATTATTCTTTAAACAACTTCCCTTTTGAAAAGGACATAGACAAAAACGGTAAAATCGTTGATGTCTTAAAACAAAAACAAAGTGTACTGGTACAAATCGCCAAAGAACCTATTTCTACAAAAGGCCCTAGAATAAGCAGTGAGCTTTCTATAGCTGGTAGATATATTGTTCTCGTGCCTTTTTCTGATAGAATTTCAATCTCACAAAAGATAGAAAGCAAAGAAGAAAAAGCGCGTCTTAAACGATTAGTGCAAAGCATCCGTCCTAAAGGATTTGGTGTAATAGTACGCACAGTTGCACAAGGAGTAAAGGTCGCCGAACTAGACAAAGACCTACAAAATTTGGTAGACAAATGGGCTACCATGAGTAAAAAAATTCAAGGCGCACATCATCCTAGTAAAGTGCTTGGTGAAATGAACCGAGCATCTTCCATATTAAGAGATATCTTTAATGATTCTTTTACTGGAATAACAGTAGATGATGAGACGCTTTATTATCAAATCAAAGAATACGTAAGCGAGATCGCTCCCAAGAAAGAGAGTATCGTAAAACTATACAAGAACTCAACTCCAATTTTTGAAAAATTCGGAATAGAACGACAGATTAAAACATCTTTCGGTAAAACCGTATCTATGAGTAAAGGAGCGTATCTTGTTATAGAACACACGGAAGCATTACACGTAGTTGATGTAAATAGTGGTAACAGATCAAACAAAGCAAAGAGTCAAGAAGACACGGCGCTTGAAGTAAATATGATTGCTGCTTCAGAAATGGCGCGACAGTTAAGTCTCCGAGATATGGGAGGAATTATTGTTGTTGATTTTATTGACATGAACAATGCAGACAACCGTAGAAAACTCTTTAATCATCTTAAAGATGAGATGAAAGACGATCGCGCAAAACACAAAATATTACCGCCTAGTAAATTTGGTTTGATCCAAATCACAAGGCAACGAGTACGACCAGAAATGAATATTAAAACCCGTGAAGTAGATCCAAATGGATCTAATGGGGAAATAGAAGCGCCTATTGTAATGGTGCAAAAATTAGAAGGTAAGCTCGATAAAATTCTTAAAAATGGCAACACTAAAGTGACGCTTCATGCGCACCCATTTGTTGCAGCTTTTTTAACTAAAGGATTTCCATCTATTCGTTCTAAATGGTTTTTAGAACATAAAAAATGGGTAAAAGTAATGCCTAGAGATGCGTATACGTATCTTGAATACCGCTTTACAGATAAAAGTGGTAAGGAAATTAAAATATAGAATTTAAACCCCGTTCCTGAAAAGGAACGGGGTTTTTTTATACCCAAAAATGAATCTATAATAGTAACTTTACCTCCGTGTTACAAAAATCTATAAAAACATACACCGTAGAAGAGGCTAAGAGAGCTTTAGAACGCTATTGTGTATATCAAGACCGTTGTCATCAAGAAGTGCGTAAAAAGCTCTTAGAAATGCGTATGATCCCTGATGCGATAGCTGTTATTGTAACACATCTTATTGAACATAACTTTTTAAATGAAGAGCGTTTTGCAAAAGCCTTTGCGCGCGGGAAATTCAATCATAAATCCTGGGGAAAACAGCGAATTGTGAGAGAATTAAAGCAACGTCAGATTTCTGTGTATAACATAAAAACAGCACTCCTAGAAATCTCTGACGAAGATTACATAACCACCTTTGATACGCTTTCGCGAAAGCGTATAGAGCAACTTTCTAGAGAAAAAGACAAATACAAAAAGAGAAAAAAACTTGCCGATTATCTACTGTATAGAGGCTGGGAGGGAGATTTAGTGTATGAAAGAGTGAAGGAATTAGTTCCGTAATATCATTTTTTTAGCCTTGTCTAAAATAAGTTTTTTATAACCCAACATAATTAATTTACTTTTGCCTTATGTATACGAGAGCAGAAGAAAATTATTTGAAATGTATCTTTCATTTAGAGCAAGAGCAAAAAGGGGCGATTGCTACAAATGCTATTGCTCAAATGATGAGTACCAAAGCGTCATCTGCAACAGATATGATACAGCGCCTTTCTGATAAAGAACTCGTTTCTTATCGCAGATATAAAGGAACTACATTAACAAAATCAGGAGTTGCTGTTGCCGTTGCTGTCATACGTAAGCATAGGCTTTGGGAAGTTTTTCTAGTAGAGAAACTCAACTTTCAGTGGGATGAAGTCCATGTAATTGCAGAACAATTAGAGCATATTCAATCTGAAGAATTAATAAAACGCCTTGATAAATTTTTAGACCA
>CAKZKZ010000184.1 GCA_937124495.1 uncultured Dokdonia sp.
AGCACCTCGTATATCTTTGTTTTCAAAGTTAAAAAATTCATTTCCTGCCCAGAAAGCGGTCTCTTGATCGTAGCGATATTCTAATTTATTACCTATTGTAAATTGAGGTACAACACCAGTAATGGCAGTTTTTAAGTTGTTGTTTTGTAAAATAACAACCTTAACATTTCGTCTTGGGTTGATAAGAAGTTGGTCGCCTCCATCTACAAAAAAGCGAACGACCTGCTTTGTGGCTACATAATCAAGATCTCTAGATCTTTTAATTTGAACGCCAACAGCAAGCTGAGGGTTATAAATCATGAATTTTCTCGAAAACACAAGTTCTCCTTCTTCATTATGAATGCTCATTAGGTAGTTTCCAGTTTTAGTAAGTCCTTGTGTAAATTTATTAGGAATTTGAATTTGATAATTAGAGTACAGTTGTAAGGTGGCAACAGAGTTTTCGATATCTAATATCCGGACGTTGTCCATGCCTCTCATAAATTCAGAGCGAGCTAGTTTGCTAGGAGACCAATCTGCATCGTGATGCGTGATTTTGTAATAATAATCATGTTCATCTCCAATAATATCATCAAAACTTAATCGTAGCGGGCTTCCTAATTTTATAGTAGGCAATTCTCCTAAAAACGTATCTCCTCGAAACTGTATGGACTTAATATAAGCTGGTTCAGGGGTTTCTACGGCAACTTGTGCAAAAGAAAAACTAGAAAAAAATAGCATGCATAAGAAGAAAAATACGATGGGTGTTTTCATAAAAATGGTAGTTATTGTTCAAATATAATCAAAATCTATACCGAGAATAAATTGATTTTATACGCTTTCGCGAAAGCGTACCCTTAAACAAACACATTGTAAACGGTTAATTTATTAGTAATAAACGGCTTTAATCCTAGAATATGTTTGCAATTTGTTTAGACATCTTTATTTTTGATTATTTAGAATGTATATAAATAATATGATCCCCTTTTTACGGGTCTAAAAAACGTATAGAAATTTGTAAATTTGCACACCTTAAAATAGTAAGGTTTTAGATAACAAAAATCTACTCACATATGTCAAAAGACATTAGAATAAAAAAAGGTCTTGATATACGATTAGTAGGCGAAGCAGAAAAGAATATTTCTGAAGGCCCACGATCGAGAACTATCACTATCAAACCTTCGGATTTTCATCTGGTTACTCCTAAAATGGTTGTCAAAGAAGGAGCAAAACTTCAAACTGGCGACGAATTATTTTTCTCAAAATTACAAGATCAAATACGTTTTGTGTCTCCTGTGGCAGGAACACTCGTCGAGATTAAGCGTGGTGCACGTCGTGTAATCACCGATATTGTTATTGAGGCAGATTATTCAGGAGGATCTAGAGATTTTGGAAAATTAAGTACTTCTGCATCTCCAGAAGACATTAAAGGAAAACTATTATCCAGTGGATTATGGCCGTTTATAAAACAACGTCCGTATGATGTGGTTGCAAATCCAGATAATGAGCCTAAGGCAATATTTATTTCTGGACATAATACAGCACCACTTGCTCCAGATTTGGATTTTGTTCTTTCTGGTAAAGAAGCAGAGTTGCAAGCAGCTTTAACAGCACTTAATGCACTTACCTCTGGTGGTGTGCATATTTCTGTAGGCGCTGGTAGCTCTATATTTTCAGGAATGAACGATGTAGTAACTCATACTGTAAAAGGACCTCACCCAGCTGGAAATGTAGGGACACTTATTAATAAAATAAATCCTATTAATAAAGGGGAAACTGCTTGGACAGTATCGGCTCAGGATCTTGTTATTATTGGAGAATTATTTCTTACAGGTCATTTTAATGCGACTCGTATCATCTCAGTATCTGGTTCAGGAGTAAATAAGCCTTCTTATTATAAAACGATTATAGGATCAGAGGTGTCTACATTTGCATATGACGCAGGTGTCGATGGTGATACAAATCGCTTTATCTCAGGAAATATTCTTACAGGTTCTCAAATACAACCAGATGGCGCATTAGGCTATTTTGCAAATGAATTTGTAGCGATTCCAGAAGGAGACGATTATGAGTTATTTGGATGGAATAAGCCTGTATTTAATAAAATATCTCCATCTAGAGCGTTAACATTCTCTTGGATGCAGCCTAAGAAAAAGTATGATCTTGATACCAATACAAATGGTGAGCATCGTGCTTTTGTGGTCACAGGAAATTATGAAGAAGTATTTCCTCTAGATATTTTTCCATTACAAATCTTAAAAGCCTGTATGGTAAAAGACTTGGATGAAATGGAAGCATTAGGAATGTATGAAGTAGCACCAGAAGATTTTGCTCTTACAGAATTTATCTGCGTATCAAAACAACCACACCAAGAGATTATTAGAGAAGCTCTTGATTTGATGTATAATGAAATAGGATAAGTGATGGGATTGAAACAAAACTTACACAAAATTAAAATGAAGTATGAGGGCAAGAAAATGGCCCCTGCATTTAATGCATTACATACTTTTTTATATAGTCCTAATGAGACGACTCATAACGGAAGTCACATTAGAGCTGTAGACGATTTAAAGCGTACAATGAATACCGTAATTATGGCATTAGTGCCATGTTTAATCTTTGGTATTTTTAACGCAGGATACCAACACTATCTTGCTGTAGGAGATATAGAACAGGTAACTAGTTTCTTTAGTGGAGATTTCTGGAGTATGCAGAATTTCTCAAAAGGAGCATGGAAAGTATTACCTCTTGTCGTGATCTCTTATGGAGTTGGACTTGGTGTTGAATTTATCTTTGCTATTATTAAAGGACACGAAGTAGAAGAAGGATACCTTGTTACAGGAATGCTTGTGCCACTTATAGTACCTGTAGACACACCATTATGGATGCTTACCGTAGCGGTTATTTTTGGAGTTGTTATAGGAAAAGAAGTATTTGGAGGAACTGGGATGAATATCTTGAATCCAGCCTTAACAATTCGTGCCTTCTTATTCTTTGCATATCCTACCTGGATGTCTGGAGATAAAGTATGGGTTGAAGGAGCAGTTGATCGTGATCTAGCAATAGCAGCTGGAGAAAAGTTAGATGCAATTTCAGGAGAAACCGTTTTAGGTAGTCTTGCTCAAAATAAAGTGTTTGATTATGATGTGTCAGATATGTTCTTAGGCTTTATACCTGGATCTGTTGGAGAAACATCCACGATACTTATTATATTGGGAGGTTTGTTTTTAATCTTCTCAAAAATAGGAAGCTGGAGAATTATGCTATCTATGGCTCTTGGAGGATTAGCGATGGGATTGGTATTTAATGGTGTCGTGTCTCAAGAATGGATTACAGAGACTAGTAAGTTTCATAGTTTAATGAGTCTAGAATTCTGGCAACACCTTATTATAGGAGGATTTGCTTTTGGAACTGTATATATGGCAACAGACCCTGTAACAGCATCTCAAACTAATAAAGGAAAGTGGATATACGGATTCTTAGCAGGATTTATATCAGTA
>CAKZKZ010000185.1 GCA_937124495.1 uncultured Dokdonia sp.
AGTTGGCTATTGATGCTTTTGGACCTATATCTGATAATGCGGGTGGAATTGCAGAAATGAGTGAGCAAGAACCTATCGTACGTGAGCGTACAGATATTTTAGATTCTGTAGGAAATACAACAGCAGCAACAGGAAAAGGATTTGCGATTGCTTCGGCGGCGCTTACATCTTTGGCACTATTTGCAGCTTATGTAACTTTTACAGGAATAGACGGAATTAATATTTTTAAAGCCCCAGTACTTGCTATGCTTTTCGTAGGAGGAATGGTGCCTGTAGTATTTTCTGCCTTGGCGATGAATGCCGTTGGAAAAGCAGCGATGGAAATGGTACAAGAAGTACGTCGTCAGTTTAAAGATATTCCTGGAATTATGGAAGGTACTGGAAAGCCAGAATACGATAAGTGTGTGGCGATATCAACACAAGCTTCTTTAAAAGAAATGATGTTGCCTGGATTATTAACCATAGGTTTCCCATTAGTGATTGCTTTTGTGCCTTTACTTTTTGGAATGGATAATTTAGCGATTGCTGAAATGTTAGGAGGTTATATGGCTGGAGTTACCGTAAGTGGTGTACTTTGGGCAATTTTCCAAAACAATGCAGGAGGTGCTTGGGATAATGCTAAGAAATCTTTTGAAGCTGGTGTAGAGATTAATGGAGAAATGACCTATAAAGGCTCTGATGCACATAAAGCAGCAGTGACTGGAGATACAGTAGGAGATCCATTTAAAGATACATCAGGACCTTCTATGAACATTCTTATTAAACTTACATGTTTAATTGGTCTTGTGATTGCTCCAATCCTTGGAGGACATACAGAAGACGGTGTTGCAATGACAGAAACTCAAGAAATTGAAGTTGTTGTGAATGCAACTGCTGATAGTAAAGTAGAAAAGCAAGTACAAGTAGAAATGACTGTTGAAGAAAATGGGCAAGCAAATGCTACGGTAAACACTACTGTTACTGAAGATGGAAAAACAACCACTGATGAAAAGGTATATGAAGGCACTGAGCAAGAAGTAAAAGCTGCTGTAGAAGCTTCAAATGAGAACGTTACTATCAAAGTGAAAACTGGAAAATAACATTCTAAATACACTTAGTATCAAAAAAAATGCGAGCCCAAAGGGCTCGCATTTTTTTTGATCAAGTAGCTTATTGTTTATCTAACAAAAGTAAAAACAGAACTTTTAACCAATGTTTCAGATACTCCATTTATAGTAGAGTTCGTGTTTTCATCGACTCTAAGGATAAGACTATTGCTAGTGTTTTCTAAAATAATGGCAGTGGTTATTTTACCGCTTGAATCCATTGTTAACTCATTATCTACAAGAATCCAATTTGTAGAAGAATTTATCAAATTTAAATTATCGATAACCTGTGTAGAAACGTTTCCACTAGAATCAGTAGTTTCTTCATCTATAGAATAGATACCTTCTCTAGTTACGATATCGGGATTTTCTGAAAAAGTAACCGTGTACTCTCCATTAAAGTTTGCTCCTTGAATATTTTGAACTGTAGTAATTCCACTAGCAATACTAGTAATAGATCCAGAATAAGAAACATCAATTCCAGTCCAAGTGCCTAAAAGATCAGCATCTGCAAGATTAGCAGCAGCTGTCATAGTGTTTTGATCTTCTGTAAGATTTGGATCTGTAGAACAAGAGATGACCAAGCAGGTCAAAAAAGCAAATAGGGATAACTTTAAAATTTTCATAATTGTGATTTGGGGTTTATCGGCAATAAAACTAATCAAATCTTAAAAACCCACCTAAATAAAATTAACATTTTGTCTAAAAACATCGATAAAATACATTTTTTAATAGTCGAAATGCATAAATCTGATACTTTTTAATAATTAATGAGTGTTTAGAACAAAAAAAAGCGAGCCCCAAGGGCTCGCTTTTTTACTTAAAATAATAGAGTATATATTTATCTAGTAAAAGTCAATACTGCATCTATCGTTGTTGATGCCGTAATTCCTTGCTGACTAATGTCTTGTGTTTCTGCTACGACAAGAACCAATAGATTATCAGTAAGTGTTTGAATAGTCGCTTCAGACGTTTCTCCATCTACCATAAAAGTGATTGTATTATTAGTTAACTCCCAGCTTCCAGAATTTAAAAAGTCAGTTCCAGGTACAGTTTGTGTCGTTGTCTGTCCTGCTACAGTTGTTGTTAATACGACATCATAAGATCCATCAGCAACAACCTCGTTTGGGTTTTCACTAAAAGTAAGTGTGTAGTCGATATTTTCTGTTTCTGCTACAAAGTCTGCAGTAATAGATTCACCTAATACTTCAGTTGTAGTAGCTCCTGAGTAATCAAAAGATTCCCCTTGCCATACTCCTGTAATATCTGCGGTAATAGCATTCGAGTTATCATCATCAGAACTACATGATGCTATGGTAGCGATAAATAGTGTAATAAGTGTAAGCTTGAAAATTTTCATAGAATAAGTTTATTGTTAAAAAATTAAGCCGCGAAAATAGGATTTTTTTATAACCTGAGAAACTATTCTATTCATTTTATAAACGAAAGATTTAGAGATTGGTACGTGTCTATACGTTTGCTCTAAATTATAAAATAAGTGTTGTTCAAGATAGCCACAAACTCCTTGTAACAATCCTCTATTCTATTGAATAAAAAAGTACGTTTAAATAAAAATCAAGAGAGGATAACGTTGTTTAAAACAATCCGTGTAATTGAGCATCAATTTTATTGATGATTTCTCCTAAGTCTTCTGGATTATCTACAAAGTTGATGTTATCTACATCTATAATAAGAAGTCTCCCTTTATTGTAATCGTGTATCCAAGCTTCATAACGTTCATTAAGTCTACTTAAATAATCAATACTTATAGAGTTTTCATAATCACGCCCTCTTTTATGTATTTGAGATACAAGATTAGGAATAGAACTGCGTAAATAAATCATTAAACCAGGAGGGTCTACTACACTTTCCATAAGATCAAAAAGTGAGCGATAGTTGTGGTAATCACGATTTGTTAAAAGACCCATTGCATGTAGGTTGGGAGCAAATATAAAAGCATCTTCATAAATAGTACGATCTTGAATAATACTTTTTTTGCTTTCACGTATTTCAAGTAATTGACGAAAACGACTGTTTAAAAAATATACTTGCAAGTTAAAGGACCAACGCTCCATCTCATTATAAAAATCATCCAAGTATGGGTTGTCTACAACATCCTCAAATTGCGGAGTCCATTTATAATGTTTTGCAAGAAGTCTTGTAAGGGTTGTTTTTCCTGCTCCTATATTACCGGCGATTGCAATGTGCATTAGATTATTCTTTTGAATGGTTGAGTGTGAAAGAGGTCAAAATTTGACCGTCGTAAATATAAAGGATTTCATCCTTGATCGAAAACTGTTTTATCTTAATTTCTGGAATTTCAATATTTATAAATTCTGTTGCTTCTTTTTCTTTGTAATACAGCTTTTCCTCAGAAATAACGAATATATGACCTCTATATTCTGTGATAGAATGTATTTGCTCATCTATAGGATATGCGTTAATTAAACTACCATACACGGTATAAGAATCAATACTACTCTGTGTCTTTACCCAACACACATTAAAATTACTAGTGAGTTCTAAAGCAGGAAATGATGTAGGTGGAAACTCAGTAATTACCTTATTTTGATTGTAATCAAATAATTCTAAACGCTGTATGTCAGTATTAAAAATCCACAAACGCCTATCGCCTGCATTTGTAACATGACTCACATTTCTGAAATTTTCTATAGTACTAAAATTAATACGTCTGATCTCAGCGAGGGTATTGTCAAGAATCACAACAGTATTGGATTCTTTATAAAAAACAGTAAGTTTAAGTGGATTGATCAAATCTACACTGGTAATTTGACCAAGATTAAGCGCGGCAAATTCGATAACTTCTTTTGTGCTTTTTTTATACAAAGTGCTTTTAGAAGTGTAATAGAGGTTCTGAAAGTTATCAGCACCCACAAAAGCATCGCTTTTTAAGATGATCTCTTTGAGTTTTGTAACACTGTAAGATTGTGATACAGCAATACTCTGGAAGCATATAAAAATCAAAAGAGTTAAAAACTTCATAGGGCAGGCAAAGTACAAAAATCTAGCCATTTTTAAGGGTACGCTTTCGCGAAAGCGTACGATGGAAGATTTCTCCTTGTATTAACAGATGAGTTTATATTCATATCCTCTTACATTCACGATAGAAATGGAGGGATCTTCTTTTAGTTTTTTACGCAGTTTCGTAATAAATGCATTTATAAAATGGTTCTTGAAGAAAGGAATTGACTAACGGAAAGTTCTCAAAAAAATAAACAGAAAAAGT
>CAKZKZ010000186.1 GCA_937124495.1 uncultured Dokdonia sp.
TTTTGAGGCTTCTTCACGTGCTGAAACCACCATAGCTTTTTGAGTAATGAGTCCACGTTCAATAGTTCTCTTTTCTTGTGGAGCTTCGGTTTTACAACTTGTGATAAGGAATAGGAGGGAGCAAAGGGATGATGCGATGGTATATTTCATAATTAAAGTGAGTGATTTATGTTTCTTCACTTTTTAAAAATAGGGATTCTTATACGAATATGGAAACATATACATAGTATCCATAAAAAAGACAGATGTGTATTGTGTAAATGTCTGTTTTTAAATTAATTATATAATCGGTTTATTAACAAGTAGCACCATATGGGATTTCACATAAACCACCAAAGGGGGTTTGGTGCCATAGACCCATACAAACTAGTTCGCAGTTGTCTTCCGTATTAGCTCCTCCAACTAGGCATCCTCCCGTAATTGATTTTTGTGATTTGTTGTCTAACTTTTTTACTCTGTTTTGGCTTATACATCATAAAAAAATAGTCAGAACAGGCACCACGCCATTCAGACTGTTTTTATAGCCTCCCATTATAGCAGAAATTTAAATTATCTAAAAGCTAGAGGTTTGTTGTGCCAAATATTTAAGTTGTGATTTAAACATTAAGCACCATCAATAATGTCATCGACTACAATGTCTTTTTTTAATAAGACAATATCATCAATGAGAATATCATTACCTCCATAAATAGTTTGAAGCTTTTTGATTTCTTGTTTTCTAAATTTCTCTAACATAATTATATTTTTTAGCGTTTATATGATGAAGAGACATCTTACTTTATTTTGTTACCCACATAGTTTCATGAGTTTTTATAAGTGCTCATTATTTAGCTTGTAATTATGTGTAAAAAAATACACGTCCAATTTTCGGTTGCAGACTAGATCGTATGGCTATTACTTTGTATTAAAATTGTAACTCATGAATTTTAAAACTTTACACGATCAAGACCACCCTTTATTCATTGGAAATGTTTGGGACGTGCCTAGCGCAAAAATTGCAGAAAGACTACAGGTGCAGGCTATTGGAACTTCAAGTAGTGCCATTGCAACGCTTTTAGGGTATGAGGATGGTGAAGAAATGACATTTTCAGAACTTGAATATATGGTAAAACGTATTGCCTCAAATTCAACGCTTCCTTTGTCGGTTGATTTAGAAGCAGGCTATAGTCGAGATCCAAAACAGATCGTAGATCATATTAAACGATTAGTTGCTTTAGGTGTTGTTGGAATTAATATAGAAGATAGTATGGTTGTTACAAACCGAGTATTGTTAGATGCTAACGAATTTGCTACTACACTTTTAAAAATCAAAACATTACTTACAAAAGAGCATATTGATGTTTTTATCAACGTGCGAACGGATACCTTTTTGTTAGGTCACCCAAATGTACTTGAGGAGACTAAAAAACGAATCGAGTTATATGAAAGTGCAGGAGCCAACGGAATTTTCACGCCTTGCATTGAAAATCCATCAGACATAAAAGAAATTGTACATTGCACAAGCTTGCCCATCAATGTGATGTGCATGCCTAAGCTTCCAGATTTTGATACATTAACATCATTAGGTGTCAAAAGGATTAGTATGGGTAACTTTCTGTTTGAGAATATGTACCGTCAATTTGAAGATACAACCAACGAGATACTAGGAAAAAAATCAGTTACACCTATTTTTTAAATGCGAATCACAGATAACAAACAAATAGAGACCTATTATAAAGCATTGTTAGATAGAGAGCAGCGCTTTGTAGGGATCTTTTTTGTAGGGGTGAAAACAACTTCTATATTTTGTATTGCTACGTGTAGGGCAAGAAAACCAAAATTGAAGAATGTCGAATTTTATACGTCATTTAAAGAAGCATTGGATAATGGTTACCGACCTTGTAAAATCTGTAAACCGACTCAAAATGCGCATGAAGCTCCTGAACAGGTGACAACAGCTATTCAATTAGTTAAGGAGCGTCTAAAAGAAAAAATAACAGATGAGCAACTTAGGAAACTAAATATAAGCCCAGAAGTATTACGTAGGTGGTTTAATACACATTATGGCATGACGTTTCAAGCATATCAACGGATGTACAGAATTAATAATGCTCATCAAGAGTTGAAAAAAGGGAAGAATGCCACGCATACTGCTTTTGATACAGGTTATGAGTCTTTGAGTGGTTTTGGATATACCTTTAAAAAAATAATAGGGGAATCTCCTCAAAAAAGTACAGATAAGAGTATCATTTTAATCAACAGACTGACAACACCTTTAGGCCCTATGTTTGTGTGTGCTACTGAAAACGGAATTTGCTTGTTAGAGTTTGTAGATAGATACCTGCTAGAAACGTCTTTTAAAGATTTACAAAGACTATTGAAAGCTACTATTGTCATAGGCGAAAATGCGCATATAAAGCAGGCTAACATAGAAATTACCGAGTATTTTGAAGGTAAAAGAAAAAACTTTGATGTAGCACTCGATACCCCTGGAACCGATTTTCAAAACTTGGTGTGGAATTGTCTAAAAGAAATCGATTATGGAACAACAACTACCTATCAAGCACCGGCCAACACTATGAATCATCCCAAAGCAGTGAGAGCTATGGCTTCTGCAAATGGTCGTAACAGAATTTCTATCATAATTCCTTGTCATAGAGTGATAGGGAAAGATGGAACGATGACAGGCTATAGTGGTGGCATCGAACGGAAAAAATGGCTCATTGCACATGAACGGAATCATATATGCTCTTTATAGTTTATAAAAAAAACAGTCTGAACAAGCACCACACTATCCAGACTGTTTTATACACTCAAAATGAGTGTGTATGTATCTTATACTTATTAGATGAGAAAAGTATACAAAAGTTGTGTCTGAGTATGTTAATATTTGTAATTAATAGTTGGGTGTGGGAAGTTGGAAGATGGAAGCATTTTGTGATTTAGAATTTGCTGGATGCTGGAAGTTTTTGTGATTTGGAATTTGAGATTTATTTTATGCTGGACGAGTACCCTAAATAAATAGTATTCCTTCTAAAGATTCTGAGTACGCTTTCGCGAAAGCGTATATAATCTCATTTCCGAACTCTATGCAGGATATAGGTGATACACATATAAAGCGTTCCGGGGATGAAAATATATATGAGTTCGCTCAAAATGACACGGAGTCCTCTTTCGCCAAAAAAGTTTTTAATACCTATGGGTGATACTTTAATGGGTCTCCATTCAAAGAAATGGCGTGTAGTATCCCAAGGCGAAAAGAATGCTACTCCCAATCCTCCAGTAGTCATCGCGTCTAGAATTGCGTGAGAAGCAGTTGTAATCGTAAAAAAGAGTATGAGTAAGATTCCTTTTTTGGAAAGAATAATGGTCCTGTAAAAAATGGTAGTGATAAGAGTTCCTAAAATAAAAGCGCCTAGAAATGAATGACTAAATCCACGATGTCCCCAAAAAGATTCATAAGGAATCCCAAATGAAAAGCCAATAACATCTGCATCAGGTAGTATAGCGCATAACATGGCAAGGATCCAGAATTTTGGACTTCTATATTCTTTGGGAAGACTTGTCCCTAGTGCAATCGCTGCAAATGCATGACCAAATGCCGAAGCCATATTATAGCTCTTTCATTTTAATAGCGATAAACGCTCGTAATTCTTCAAAAAAGGCTGTAAACTCTTCTTCAAAAGCATCATAATGTTCTTTTAGATCTTGAATAGCCTCATCCATAGGGACTCTGTTTTTAATACGAATATTCATATTATAGAGTACTGTCTCAATACCTTCTAGACTTGCATAACTGAGTAGCCAGTTTTGCTTCATCATGGGGATCATCATTTTTTGGATTCTGGAGGTGAGGAGATCGTGATTGTCTTTTAGGAGCGTATAAAAATCTTGAATATATTCATCCAATGGTTGCTCGTGGTATTGATGCCAGTTTTTGGCTAGAAAATGATCATAAAGTATATCTACAATCACACCGCTGTAATGACCATATTTTGCATGTAATCGTTTGGTACTTTGTTTAGTGATAGGATGACTATCGGTATAACTATCTATCCAACGATGGATGAGAATTCCTTTTTGAATCTCTTCAGAGTATTTTAAATACTTTTTTCCTTTGATTCCGTCTGCCATAAAGTTACCAATAGTAACCATATCATTTGCTTCAGAAAGGTATATGTGTGCTAGAAAATTCATGAACCAACAAGGTACTGTTTGAGATGCAATAATGCATGAAAAATAAAGATATTTTTATATGAATAGAATTTTTTAAAGTTCGCTTTCGCGAAAGGGAAACAGGATTTAAGAGATTCAGGAGTCAGGACGAAAAGAAAAAGTTTTGAGCGGGAAAAATAATTTCTTGATTCTTGTCGTAAAGTGGTTTTACTCCCTGTTAGTTTATGATTTATTTGTTCTTGTTTTATACGCTACTTCGATACGCTCAGCATACCATTTCGCGAAAGCGTATACCATCATATATACATCAAATGGTTACTATTCTGTTAGGACGGTGTAAAGTAGTTCTCTTTTCTTATTTTTGCATCCCCCTTAACGGTAATAACTAAATAACCTATTTAATGACATTAATAAAATCAATTTCTGGTATACGTGGAACCATAGGTGGTTCTACAGGCGATAACTTAACACCAATAGATGCTGTAAAATTTGCAGCAGCCTATGGCGCATGGCTTAAAAACGATCGTACTAAAGAAACGTATCGCGTTGTGGTAGGGCGTGACGCTCGCATTTCGGGAGCTATGATTCAAGAGTTGGTGATGAATACGCTCATCGGTATGGGAATTCACGTAATAGACTTAGGGCTTTCTACGACACCTACTGTAGAAGTTGCTGTACCTATGGAGCATGCCGATGGTGGTATTATCTTAACGGCTTCGCATAATCCGAAGCAGTGGAACGCACTTAAATTATTAAATAATAAGGGAGAGTTTCTAAACGGAATAGAAGGAGAGAAGATCTTGAATTATGCCGAAAATGAAGATTTCTTATTTGCAGAAGTAGATGATCTTGGAAAAATCACTAAAAATGATGCGTATATCGATTTACATATAGATGAGGTGCTTGATTTAGAATTAGTGGATGTAGACGCTATTAAAGCCGCTAAATTTAAAGTAGTCGTAGATGGTGTAAACTCTACAGGAGGGATTGCCATTCCTAGATTATTAGATAGACTAGGGGTAATTCCAGTTGAATTATACTGTGAACCTAATGGAGAGTTTCCTCATAATCCAGAACCACTTAAAGAACATCTTGGCGATATTTGTAAGTTGGTCGTTAAAGAAAAAGCCGATTTTGGAATCGTTGTCGATCCTGATGTAGATCGTCTTGCTTTTATAGATGAAACGGGAGAGATGTTTGGCGAAGAGTATACTCTTGTGGCTTGTGCAGATTATGTATTGAGTGAAACGAAAGGAAATACGGTATCAAATTTATCATCTTCTCGTGCGCTTAGAGACATTACACGTAAGCATG
>CAKZKZ010000187.1 GCA_937124495.1 uncultured Dokdonia sp.
TTAATTTTAAAGCTTGTACCTCTACGTTATTATGATCTCCTTCTTCTATAAAATTAATATCTAAATCTGTTAATGCTGAGGTTTCTCCTAAACTTTTAATTTTTGTTATTTCAGTTTCATCAGAAATATATCTACCATTACGTTCTACTGCGTTTTGTAGTAAAAGCATCACATCAAACAAAGGAGATCTCGATCTGTCTCTTTTGTAATCTATAAGTTCTAATAAACGGTCAAAGGGATAGAATTGACAATCTAAAGCATCTAGCGTATTTTCTTTTACATCGCTAAAAAACTCATTGAATGTTTGCTTTGGGTCTATTTGATTACGCAACGGCAAGGAGTTAATATAACACCCTATTTGACCTTTCAAATCTGCGTGATCGCGACCAGCAACAGCCGTACCTATAATAATATCTTTATTGTTTGTATACTTATAAAGCAACACATTCCATACAGCCACTAGCCCCATATAAACACTTCCTCCATTAGTAGAGCACAGTGCCTTAAATAAACCTGTTACCTCTCTAGACATATATGACTTAAGAGCAAATCCATTTACGGTTCTATTTGCAGGTCTTATCTTATTGTTCGCAAAATTAAGTACAGGTATTTCACCTGAAAATATATTTTGGAAATAGGTTTCTTGTTTTTTATAAAGTTTATTTTTTAGTTGATCATTTTGCCAGGCTGCATAGTCTTTATATTGAATATTTAGCGCTGGTAGTTCGTGAGCCACTCCTAATTCAAAAGAAGAATAAAAGGCAAAAATATCTTTAAATAATACATCAAGAGACCAAGAATCACTTATTACATGATGAATATTACAATATAATACGAAGTCACTTTCGTCTAATTGAAATAGGTAAACCCTTAATAAAGGTCCTTTTTCAATATCAAATGATTTTTCAATATCATCTCTTTTAATATTTTCTACTTTCTCATTATTGTTTTCAAGAGTTCTGAAATCAAAAAAATCAACAGTAAAATCAATAGCATCCTTTTCTAAAATATATTGACGTATTTGTCCTTCATCATTGATTCTAAACACGGTACGTAAAGATTCATGTCTTTCGATAGTACTATAGACTGCTCGTTTAAAATTTACAACATTGATTTGTTGTTGCAAACGAATAGAATTAGGTACCGCATAATTAAACCCTTTTGCCCCTGTATCTATAAGAATAGAAGACAATATTCTTAATTGACTTGATGAAGTCTCATAACTTTCTTGAATCTCCAGTCTCGGTATACTAACACTTTTATTTGAAGAAGCATATTTGCTTAAGTAAGAAATAATCTCCTGTTTATTATCCTTTATTTTTTGAAGAAGTGCCTCGTCCATTTCATCATTTTCAAAACCAAGTTTAAGATTTTCACCATCTAATGATAGTGTTATATTACTCTCGTGTATTTCATTTAATAAATCAACCATTGCATGTCGTTTTTGGAAGCACAAGCGAGTTGTCTTCAAATAATTAATAAAAAAAGTGTTGTTGTATATGTTTTCGCTTAAAGCGAAAAAAAGAAAAGAGAGAAACCCTTAACCTTCTTAGATTGTAATTACAGTCTTACTCGGGCTTGGATTTTCATTTTCATTTTCTTGAATAGTGACAAATTTCAATGCCAAATCAATTTCTGCAGCAAGTCCCTTTATAGTAGCTTTTTTATAAAAATCTTTAATCTTGATATCTATCTCAAATGTTTTTTGAATGAGCTTAAGCATCGTCACTCCTTTTAAAGAGTTCCCGCCTAAAGCAAAGAAATCATCTAAAACTCCTATTTTATGTATGCTGAAAAAGTCTTGCCAAATTTCTACTAATTTCTTTTCAGTAGTGGTTGAAGGCTCTTTATAAGGATTACTCATGAGTTCTCTATCCCCATCTTCATCATATATATCTTCCTCTTCTTCCAGACCTGTATCTTGATTATACGTTATAGTATCAAGTGACGTAACATCTAAATTTTCTAAAGGATTCACCCGTGTTAAGAACTTAGTCTTATGAAAAACATAGGTAGGAGCAGATATTTTATTAGGTAACTTATTTCCATAATAAGCATCCCAATCGATATCAATGCCTTGAAACCATAACTCGCCTAACTTCTGTAAGAAGAATTGAGTGTCATTTATTTCCTGACTTGGATGTCTTACCATATTAATGGCTACGTGATCATGGATATTTTCTTCACTATGTTGCTTAAATACACTCGTTAATACATTACCTGGTCCTACTTCTAAGAATGTCATATTCTTAAGAGTAAGTAACTGTTGCAATCCTTTAGAAAATTGAACTGTATTTCTTAAGTGATTCACCCAATAATCTACAGAAGTTGCTTCTTCATTAGTAAGTATTTCTCCTGTAAAGTTTGACAATAAAGGTATCGTTGGTTCTGATAGTGTTACTTTTTGGAGCTCTTCTTTAAATTCTTCTAAAATTGAATCCATTAGAAAAGAGTGTCCTGCAAGCGATACTCTGAGCCTTGAACAAGCAATATCTTTCTCTTCTAAAATCCCTTTAAGATCCTCTACCCCTTTAATAGTTCCTGACACAACACAGGATTCTGGTGAGTTTACTACAGCAATACTTAATTCACTGTTTAAATATGCTGTGAGTTTTTCTTTTGATAAACCTACACTAAGCATGCCTCCTTCTGGGGCTCGTGACATTAACTCTCCTCTTTTAATCAACAAGGATAAAGCCGTTTCAAAAGTGAAAATCCCACTTAAACAAGCAGCCACATATTCTCCTGTACTATGGCCAATTACGTAATCAGGATTAATTCCTAAATGCATCATTGTTTTTGCTACTGCATATTCAAAAACAAATACTAGAGGTTGTGTATGGTTGTTCTCATTTATATCTATTTTTTGGTTTTGAACATTATTTCCTGAAAACAGTACCGTAGCATAATCTTTTCCTGTTTCTTTTTTCAAATACGCAAAGCCCTTATTGATGAATTCTTTAAAGTGCTCATTATCTAAATATAAGTCTTTACCCATATTTAAATATTGCGACCCAGATCCTGAACACATAAAAGTTACTTTACTAGCAACCTTTAACTTCCCTGAAAATAAACCTTCCTGATCTTCACTATCTAATATTTTAATAGCTTCCGCCTTGTCTTTACATACGAGAAACTTATTATATTTAAATTGATCCCTTCCTGTTTGTAATGTATATGCTAAATCTGATAGGTTTTGTTCCTTTTTTGTTTCTAAAAATGTCTTTAGATTTTCTTGAAACTCATTTAATGACCATTGCGATTTTGCTGAATAACGTATTAAATAATATGGATTGTTTGTAATAGATTTTGCTCTATCTGGTGCTTCTTCTAGCACTACGTGAACGTTATTCCCTCCTATACCAAAAGCGCTTACTCCTGCTCGTAAGGGGCCATCACTTTCCCAGGCTGTTTTCTTTGTATTTACATAAAAAGGGCCCTTTTTAAAATTAATCTGTTTATTAGGAGAATCAAAATGTAATGACTCAGGAATACACTTTTGATTAATTGACATGGTTGCTTTAACCAAGCCAGCAATCCCTGCTGCGGAGTCTAAATGCCCCATATTTGTTTTAACCGATCCTACAGCACAAGAATGTTCTGTATTGTAATTAAATGCTTTATTTAAGGCTTCTATTTCTATTGGGTCACCCAGTTTTGTTCCTGTTCCGTGGGTTTCTATATATCCTATAGATTCTGGAGTTACCTCGGCTATTTTATGTGCTAAATGTATACACTCATATTGTCCCTGAATACTAGGTGCAGTATACCCTACTTTTCTATTACCATCATTATTAAGAGCTGTTGAGCGAATGACTGAATAAATATTATCTCGATCTCTTAGGGCATCTTCTAATCTTTTAAGGACTATAATTCCTACCCCTTCTCCATTAATTATACCTGATGAAGATTCATCAAATGCTCTACAATGACCATCTTTAGAATAGATCATCCCTTCCTCATAATTATATCCTATCATTTTTTTAGTTAGTATTTTCACACCACCTGTAACAGCAACCGAGCATTCTTTTAATAATAAATTTCTACAAGCCAGATGCACTGCTGCTAAAGAACTTGAGCATGCAGTATCTACAAGAAGACTTGGTCCTTTTAAATTAAGTTTGTAAGAAATTAATGTATTTGCAAAACTTCTATTTGATAATTGATTGGCAAAAAAAGGATTTACTTTATTGTTATTGGATGCTTTTACATGTAATCTCCAATTAAAATTATCATTTACAGCAGTATACAAACCTATTTTACCTGTATGATCTGTTGTTTTGGTTCCAGCATCTTCTAAAGCCATCCATACATGTTCGTGAAGTAATCTAGTTTGAGGATCCATTATTTCGGCCTCACTTTTAGTATACCCAAAAAACTTGTAATCAAAACATTCTGGGTTATCAATATGAGAAGTCGCACCTACAAAATTAGGGTGCTTTTCTTTGACTTCAATCCCCAAATCTTTAAGTTCTTCATCAGAATAAAAATGAATCATCTCATTACCTACTTGTAAGTTTTTCCAGAATTGTTCAATATTTTCTGACTTCGGAAATTTCCCGGACATTCCTATAATGGCTATGTCTTTTTTTCTTGAAGTATTTTTCATGTTTAAAAATTTTACTAATTACATTAAATCAATTATCTCATCCAAGACACCAGAAAGGTCCTCTTCTACTTCTTCTTCAATTATTACAGCGTTTTTATTTGTTTTAATATATTCATTAAGCTGATCTATGTTTGTGTATTCAAATAGCGTTACTACCGTTATTTCTGCACTAAATAGTTCACTTAACTCTCCTGCAATTGTCATTAATCGTATAGAGGTGGCGCCTATATCAAAAAAGTTATCAAACACGCCGATTACCTCTTTATTTCTTCCTAACTGTTGAGATAAAACTTGAGCTATTATTTCTTCATTTTCATCTCTAGGAGCCACATACTCTTCTCCTACCGTGATTGTAGTAAGGTCAATAGTGTCCAAATCCTTCTTATCAATTTTCCCATTAGACGTTAATTTAAAATGGTCCACCTGAATAAAATATGATGGTATCATATAGTCTGGTAAAAACTCTTTTAAGGAAGCCCTTAATTTTGAAGATTTTTGCTTTTTTGAGGCGACTACAAATGCAACTAAATCATGATCATTATTTGCATTCTTTTTTATCTGAACGACGACATTATCTATCATCTCCATTTTCAAGATCGCATGTTCCACCTCACCTAATTCTATACGGTATCCTCTAATTTTTATTTGGTCATCTTTTCTACCTATAAATTCAATTTTACCATCTGGTAATCTTTTTGCTAAATCACCAGTTCTATAAAGTTTTTCATCATCTATATATGGATTCGTTATGAATTTTTCATTGGTCAGAGTAGGATTGTTTAAGTACCCTCTCGATAATCCAACACCACCTATGTGCAATTCTCCTATGGCCCCGTTTGGAACTAGTTGACCATTGTTATCCAAA
>CAKZKZ010000188.1 GCA_937124495.1 uncultured Dokdonia sp.
AGCGCAGTGGTGATAGTGATGTAAAAATCGAAGAAGGTAAGTTTATAGCAGAACGTATTAAAGAATCAACCTTTATCGAATTTGAAGGTAGTGATCATCTTTTTTGGGCAGGTAATACGGATGATATATTATCAGAAATGATACCATTTATAAAGAAGGTGCAACCCAAATCTACGTATAAAAAAGGACTCATTACTCTCTTGTTTGGGCAAGTTTCATCTTCATCAAAATCGAACTATAAAATAGAATGGATTTCTGCTTTTTTAAATGAATATGAAGGACGTATCTTAAAAATAGATAAAGAGCATTTTGTAGCCATTTTTGATAGTCCTGGGATAGCTACACTTTGTGGAACACAACTTTTAGAAGAACTTAAAAAAAATAATGTTTCTTCTGTAATGGGTGCCTATATGCGTGAAGGGCATCACCATAGTAAAAATAGCTTTTGTGACATAGATCGTTATATGATCAATGCTATGTTTAAACAATCGAATATCAATCAAATTTTAATTACACAAACAATAAAGCATTTGTTGGCCGGAGCTGACGTAGATTTTCTAAAAACTACGTCCATACTAAATTTTCAATCTGATAAATTGTATGATCTTTATACTGTTGAAAGTTCAGAAATAAAAGATGGTGATTATAGCTCAATTTCTCTAGAAGGCTCAAAAAGTGAAACTTTTTTAGAACAAGTCCATCAAATTATAAATAAGAACTTTGAAGATAATAGCTTTGGTGTTGAGACACTCACTAAAGAAATTGGAATGAGTGAGCGGCAACTACAACGAAAACTTAAAGAAATAATTGGTAAATCTCCTGGACAACTGATTACTCTGATACGTCTCAATAAAGCAAAAGAGGGTTTACTACGCCATAAATATACTGTTGCTGAAATTACTTTTTTATGTGGCTTTTCTTGCCCATCTTACTTCTCTAAATGTTTCAAAAAAGAATTTGGTGTTTCGCCAAGAGATATAACAACTTCTTAATAAAACTACTTCAGATAATTATTTTTTAAAACCTATAGAGTGTTCTATTAGAGAGTCTTAGGTGTCAAAATGAAAAAAAATATTTTTGAATCACCCTTCATGAATGTGCTTCGAGATCGTTGATTATATGTACCTATACATACAAAACCAAGCAAAAATGTCGGTTTTGTACTAGAATTATGCGGTATTGTCACGATTGCTCGATACGTCTTGTGCTAATTTTGCATGTCCGATTACGTATTATTTTAATGTTTATCAATTTAAAAAAGATGAAAACAAAAATATTTTAATAAATATTATAACTCCAAGTAGTGTAACTATAGGAGTTAATGCGTAGATACGCCCTACAAGTTAAGGGTTGTTATTATAGCTAGAATTCCCCCTACAATAGCTATTAGAATACTATCTAATTATTAATGAAATAAATGAAAATACTTCATAACCAATAAATAGTATGTGTAATACTCTCAATCATATATCCCATTTTCTTTCAATCTAAGTGTTATAGATAGGATAGATAGATGTATTGTAATCAATCAAAAACGAACAATTATGAATAATTATATAGTACTTATGCTACTTTTTATAAATGTAGTAGGGGTTTTTCCGAAAAAGGCGAGTAGTTATATCACTAGACTAGGTCAGGTGACTTTTTTTTCACATACTGATGTAGAAAATATAGAAGCAGTTAATAATCAAACATTATGTGTTTTAGATATAGAAACA
This sequence comes from uncultured Dokdonia sp., assembly GCA_937124495.1. GTDB lineage: Bacteria > Bacteroidota > Bacteroidia > Flavobacteriales > Flavobacteriaceae > Dokdonia. Next base: position 1,719 of record CAKZKZ010000188.1, read on the forward strand.
GGAGATATTGTTTTACACATACTCATGAAAGCATTTGTTTTTGAAAATGAACTCATGCGTGAACACTTCAATGAAAGTTATATAGAATCTGATCTATATCCTAAAGCTACATTTAGAGGCAAAATCGTTGATTTTAACCCTACAGAATCTGATACTCAAGTTAGAATGATAGAAGGTCAGTTTACATTAAAAGATAAAACAGCACCTTTAGCTTTTAAAGTTAAAATTGATAATACCAATGATGGATATACAATGTCTGGAAATGCAGAAGTATTTATAGATGACTATACTATTAAGATCCCAAAGTTACTTTCTCCTAATATCGCAAAAAGTTTAGATGTCTCATTTAATTTTGAATTTATAATGGATGAGCAATAAGTTTATAAGTAAGAATATATAGGTCTATTTGTAACATTGACAGTATTTAATTTATAGAATCCCCCTAGGATCTGTTTTGGATGTATCGTATTTATATTTCTACTATTTGTTTATATAAGTAAACATATTTATAAGAGCGATAACAAAAACCTGCTTTTTTGTATCATTTCGTATGTCTTATCGAATATAAGGAGACTGATGATTACATTATAATTGAAATTTGGATTCATTTTTTAAGAATGTGTAAATTTTAAAAACTACAAAAAACACTCAAAAAATCGATATAAAATGTTATTTCTTCAATAAAACAACTAAAAAACGCATGAAATTGGCTATTTTTGCAAAACTTAGTGTCATTTAAAACACACTAAGTTATTTAGTTGGATTTAAGGATTACCCTTGGATTTGTACATTAAATGGACAACAAAAGAAACAAATTATTTGAATTCTAACGAAAACACCCCTGTAGTACTTCAATCACTAGACGAATTAATTACGGCTCTTTCAGAAGAGGACAGTAGGAAGTACAATCACATCATACATTCTATAAAATTTTCAGCAGACGATTTTGAGGGCTATAGTTCATGGTCTAATGATTGTTACACTAGAAATTGTATTGTCGATAACGAAAAATTCGAACTCATCTTAATCTGTTGGTGTGAAGGGCATAGTACGCCAATTCATGATCACGGAGGAGAAGAATGCTGGGTAAAAGTTGTCGAAGGCGAATTCAAAGAAACGATCTATAAAAAAGAGGATGAAGGTGAATTAAAGGTTGTTAGATCTTCTATTGCAAAGCAAAATGATGTGACCTATATGAAAGACTTTATGGGATTCCATCGATTAGAAAACCTATCTAATAAAAGAAGCATGACGCTTCATCTGTATGCGAAACCAATTCGTACCTGCAATGTTTTTGATGAAAATTCAAAAACATTTGTAAACAAGAACTTGGGGTATGATACCATTGCGTAACTAGTACTAAACTTAAAAAAAGTAAAACAAAATGTCTGATATAAGTAAAGATTTAGCTTTATTTAATGAACTCGTTGAGGCTTTAATTAATGAAGAGGAGAAAAACCCTGTGGCAGAAAGAATAGAAGCGAGTACGCTATACGATGCTATTGATCTTTCTTTGAATGAGTCAGCAATGATTGATGATGCGTTTAAGACTGTACTTCGCAATGTGCTTATTTCTACACCAAAAACAGCAACAAACTTATTTTTTAACCAACTTTTTGGTGGGAGACAAGGCAAAGCAGTTTTAGGAGATTTGCTTGCTGTACTACTTAATAATAGTATGTATACCTACAAAGTTGCTGGACCACAAGTTGGAATCGAACAAGAGATTATTAGACAATCTTGTGACTTAGTTGGTTATGGTTCTCAAAGTAATGGGACATTTCCAACAGGAGGTTCTATGAGTAATTATATGGCATTGGTGATGGGACGTGATGCCAAAGATCCAGCGTGTAGATTAAATGGAATGTCTAAGCCAATGGTCATTTATACATCTAAAGAATCACATTACTCCAATGCTAAGAATGCTAGCTTTGCTGGAATAGGAAGAAAAAACATCCGTTACATTCAAGCTGATTCAAATGGAAAAATGATTCCAGAAAAATTAGAAGAACAAGTCATCGATGACCTTAGTAATGGATTCATTCCTACGTATGTAAATGCAACAGCAGGAACAACCGTTTTAGGAGCTTTTGATCCCATTGATAAAATTGCTGATATTACCGAGAAATATGACATGTGGCTTCACGTAGATGGAGCGTATTGTGGAAGTGTTATTTTTAGCGAGAAATATAAACACCTGATAAAAGGAGTTGAAAGATCAAATTCCTTTAGTTATAATGCACACAAAATGCTTGGAACACCATTAACATGCTCCATCATTTTAGTAAATGATAAAAAACAATTGCACGATTCGTTTAGTAATGAGGCAGATTATTTATATCAAACAGATGGAGATGATTTTAACTTAGGTAAAACGTCTTTCCAATGCGGAAGAAGAAATGATGCCTTAAAATTTTGGACACTTTGGAAATCTGTAGGAACAAATGGTTTAAAGAAGATTGTAGATCAGCAATTTGAATTGGCTAATGTTGCGCTGGAGTATGTAAGAAATCATCCAGATTATACCTTATACAGTTTTGATGATTCAATCTCTATTTGTTTCAATTATAAGGATATTGACCCAACGACACTTTGTACGGCATTGTATGAACACCAAATTACGGTTGTAGGCTTTGGATCTTTTAATGAAGATACATTTATTAGATTGGTGACTATTAACGCAAATAATGAAAAACAAGATATCTTGAATTTCTTTAAAGTCCTAGAAGAATTTGTTGCGAAAACACCAAGCTTAACAAAAATAAAGGAGCTGAGTATATAGAAATATAAGTAACTTCAGAAACTAGTTTTGTCATAATCTTTTATTAATCATAAATAGGAGATTTTTGATTAAAGTGGAAGAATTAAGATGAAATAATATAAAAAATGCAATGCTGAAAAGCGTTGCATTTTTCTGTTTTAAGTGATTCCAAGTATCCTAAATTCTTTTTTTTATATAAAAATAGGAGCACAGTAATATGGAATACTATTATAAATACCTTATTTCAGAAATAGTTTTTTAAATGAATTTCTACATATTTTGCTTTCGCGAAAAGCGAATCCTTTTTTAAACCTTTTAAGAAATATGTAGCATCTATTTAGGGTTACGGTTTTTCCGTAATTTGTTGATAGTCAAATATTTTGTTAACTTAGGGTATTATTAATTTAAAAATATAGCTATGTTAAAGAACATTTCAAGTTTAGGCAAAGTTCTAAACAAAACAGATCAGAAATCTATTGAAGGAGGGTGGGGTCCTACTGAATATGCAGCAAATTGTGGCCCAGGATCAAATGGTGTAGCTTGTTTAACAGGTTTACCACATTGCCCAACGGGCTTTTGCTCGGGAGGTGTTTGTTCACCTACTACAGGTGGTTAATTTGAAGGAATATATGTATTCGTAAAGTTTAGATATGATTTCTTAAGAAATATCATAATTTGAAATCTTACGATACAATAGTTCATTATAATACGACCCCAACGAAGTTGGGGTTTGTTTTTTATTAGTAAAACTCAATTTGGAGAAGCCCGTAAGACGCACCCAAAATTGTACGTTGAGCTAATTCTGCTTTTTCAGCGTAATCTAGAGTCTAAGACCTCGACCCTTGGGTCGTTCCTAATTATTAGATTCAGGACTTGTTCTAAGGTGTAAGACCTTCTATTCTTTACAAAAAGTATCTGTCCATTTTAGCTAGATTGTTCGACAGACGAGCGCAATCAAGAACTACGCGGACTCATGGTGCCTCACTAGAAGTTATATGCATTATTAGAAAAGAACAAATTTTGATCCTATCGAAAACTATGGACATATACCTTGAATGTCCTTAAATGTTCAGGGCTCATATAATTCTAAATATTTGTTATTATGAAAGATTTAATCAATTTGAATGGTGTCGAACTACTTGACAAAACTCAGCAAAAAACTATTAACGCTGGTGAAAGCAGAGGGAGTTGTCGAAGAGATAAAAGATGTGATCCTTTTTGTTCACCTGGATCTTTAGCAATCTATATTAATCCTCATTGCTGTGCATGCTGTTAGTATACAGTTTTTCTAGCAAACATACTTATCAAATAATAACGGTCTGATTCATTTAGACCGTTATTAGTAATATCTAAGGTTAGAAAATCACTTTTCATAAACGTAAGCATTCAATGATACATATCTTACTTACATAATAAGAAGCGAGGAGATGCAGTCTATGCTTTCTCAAATGTAACGAAATAGTAAATTATTCGCCTTGAATCATTGCCATAATGCCTAATACAAAGCAAATCGCTAGACTTGCAAAAAAAATTGCTCCTACACCCATAATAGTTTGTTTTAAATTCTCAATCAAGTTAATAAAAAAAATAGACTTTCCATTTAATACGAGTTTTACTATTGAAGTCATTTAAACTTTTTGTTTGGTACCGAGAATTTCGGCTTTTGCGCACTAATAAAAATGGTGAAATTAGTGTGCAAAATGTGAGGTTTGCAGGTTAAAGAAAAGTTTGAATAAAACTTCATTGCTTACATAACGTATAAACAGGTTTTATGATAGGTTATTTTTTTATTTGGTTATATTTAGATCTATTAAAATAAATATAATGGTTAAAAATGCCCTCATACTACTTAGTCTCATACTTATAACTTCCTGCGGAAGCTATAATTCTATAGACACTTTCTACAATGCTCATAAAGACGAATCCCAAGTCAAAGCCGTTCGAGTGCCTCGATTTATGTTTACTTTGTTGAGCGGGATTTCTCCAGAGGTTAATTCGCTTATTGGGAAAACTAAGGATTTGCGTTATATGGAGTTTCCAAGCACTACTAAAGATCGTACGACCTATCTTAATGAACAAATGAATGGTATTACTGGCAATTCATTTATTGAAGTCTACCGTAAAAATGATGATCAAAAGCGTACTATAATCTCCATAAGGGAACGAGGTGATGTGGTGAAAGAAATTCTTGTGTACAATAATAACGCAATAAAAGGCTCCTTTTTATATTTCAATGGAAATTTTGATCCGATTCAAGTAAGGGAAATGGTAAAAAACAGAGATTTTGATAAACTTGGAGATGGTCTTATTCATCAGTTTAGTAGTACTGCCACTCCTGGGATATTGCAGTAATTCCTCCAAAGTTTCATTTTGAAAATAGTTCCAATAAAAAAAGTACTCAAGTACACTTAACGTTTTTTCTCATGTAACTATGTATTCGTGACCTTGATAAGATTAAATATCCTTTGAACTCCTATATGAAAATGAAAAATTTGCAACGCTGAAAGAGCGTTGTACTTTTTTTGTTTCGCATTCTTTACAAAAGCATTCGCTTTTGACAGGCTGGATGTCTCTCCTTAAAATAGGTTTGACAACCATTGAGGTAAGTAAAGTTCTGAATACATCTATTTCTTCAGTAAAGTCTAAAAGGTATCGTATTCGTGAAAAATTAGACACCAATCCGAGTACTGATATTATTGCCCGTATTGAGCAATATCTATAAATATAAAAGAGTAGTCATAATACCTTTATCTCCAAACTCCATTTGATTTTGGGAAGCATTATACGTTTCCGTATTTAAAAATGAATTTTAACCTAAATTCTGCAATAGAAAACCTATTGCGCTCTGAAATCACTTGAAAACCAATCGCTACGCTGTATTTTTTAATATACCCATAGCAATACTATGCTAAAATTAAGAAAACACTTGGTTAATTGCGATTTCAACCCTCATTATAAAGTTCTATTATATAATCTAGGTTGAAAGTAAGGAAGCGTTTTCATCAGTTTTAAAGTCAAATCTTCATATTCATACATGTAGTTATAAAACGAAATAACATATATGTGATTGAATACTAATGCACTATATGCATCGACGCTCATTTGAGCCCCTCATTTTTAGGAGGTCAATCACTACTATTGGTAATTTTAATGGAATAATTTGAATAGCTATAACATCAGGTTTTGTGATATAAAATTAAGCAAAACGATTTCTAATAGTTACTAGAGTAATTACGTAATATAAAATGAAAACACAAAAGATGAAAACACAAATAGCCATTATAGTATGCATACTTTTTAGTATCAGTACTTCATTAGCGCAAAACTTTACCGTTAATGGATTTACTTACAAAGTTACCTCTGAGTCGCCTAATGAGGCAGAAGTTTTAGGAGGCACATCCATACCTACTGATTTGGTATTGCCAGCAATAATACCTTTTGAAGGTGAAGATTTTACACTCGTAAGTGTTGGTAATAATGCCTTTAAAGGTGAGGGCCTTACAAGTGTGACTCTACCTACTACGATACGAAGTATAGGTGATTTTGCATTTGACCAAAATTCATTGACCACTATTGAGTTGCCTGAAGGTTTAGAGACCATTGGTCAAAGAGGCTTTAGATTCAATAGTTTACCAGCTATCACCCTACCAAGTACTGTGATAGCAATAGGTCAGAGCGCTTTTGGAGCCAATCCTTTAGACAGCGTAACAGCATTAGGTACCACGCCTGCTACCATTCAAAGTACGACATTTGGAGGAGATGTAAGTAACAAAGATTTATTTATTCCAGAAGGCACCACACAAGCCTACTTAGATGCAGACTGGACAGGTTTTGCGAGTATAGACGATGGTGTCATTGATATTGGAGATACATTTACCTCTGGAGATTTTCGATTTAAAGTAATCAGGGTTAGCCCTAATGAGGTTGCTGTGATAGATTTAGTGAGTGCTATTACTGATATAGAGATACCGAGTGTTGCGGTAGACAATAGTGACAATTCATTTTCCGTTACGACTATAGGATCTACCGCTTTTTTAGATGATTCGTTAACCAGTGTCATTATTCCTAATTCTGTAACGATTATTGATGGTGCTGCTTTTAGAAGAAATAATTTGACTAGTGTGAACATCCCTAACTCGGTTACCAAGATTAATTTTGGTGCTTTTTTAGAGAATTCATTAACCAGCGTCACTATTCCTAGTTCTGTAACGAGCATTTTTATTAGTGCTTTTGACCTAAATGATATAACTGAAGTGATTGCAAGGGGCACGATACCTGCGGACGTTAAGACGTTTGAAATCAACGATAGCTTTGGTGATCGTAGTAACATCAATTTGTTTATTCCAGAAGGCACCACACAAGCCTACTTAGATGCTGATTGGACAGGTTTTGCGAGTATCAATGAAGGCATCTTTCCGATTGGTTTTGCGTTTGAAGATAGCGGTCTTTTATACAGGGTTACGTCTCAGGTACCGGCTGAGGTAGAAGTTATAGGCGGTATAGCGGTACCTAGTAATTTAGTGTTACCAGCATCGGTATCTTTTGAGAATCTAGCATTTTCTCTTACGTCTATAGGAGAATTAGCTTTTTTTCAAGATGGGTTAACTAGTGTAACCATTCCTAATAGCGTAACCTCTATAGGAGAATCGGCATTTTTTGTTAATGAATTAACCAGTGTTACCATACCTAATAGCGTAACCAGTATTGGATCGAAAGCTTTTAGAAAGAACGCATTAACTAATGTAATTATTCCTAATAGTGTAACCTTTATTGGGCGTGCAGCTTTTGAGTTTAATCAATTAACTAGTGTTACTATACCTAATAGTTTAACCTCTATAGCTATAGAAGCTTTTAGAGAGAACGCATTAACTAGTGTGATTATTCCCGATAGTGTCACTATCATTGAAGCAGCTGCTTTTGCAGATAATGCATTAACCAATGTGATTATTCCGGATGGAGTTACAGAGCTTCAGCTAGGAGCCTTTTCAGATAATAAATTGACTAGTGTTACCATACCTAATAGTGTAACCACTATAAGTATACAAGCTTTTGCCTTTAATGAATTAACGAGTATTGTTATTCCTAGTAGTGTTACACAAATTAGAAGTTTGGCTTTTCGAGGAAATCCATTGACTGAAGTGATTGCAGAAGGCACGATACCTGCAACCATTAATACTGGTACAAATGATAGTTTTGATGATCGTAATGCCATCAATTTATTTATTCCTGAAGGCACCACACAAGCATACTTAGATGCAGACTGGACCGGGTTTGCATCTATAACAGGTGTTGTTCCTGAGTTTGAAGTCAATGGATTTTCATACAGAGTCACATCTTTTACATCCCTTGAGGTAGAGGTTATAGGTGGTATAACTGTGCCTACAGATTTGGCATTGCCAGAAGTAGTATCTTTTGAAGGTGAAGATTTTACGCTTGTAAGTGTTGGCAATAATGCCTTCAAAAGTGAGAACCTCGCAAGTGTGACCCTACCCACTACGATACGAAGTATAGGTAATTTTGCTTTTGATCAAAATGAACTGACCACTATTGAGTTGCCTGAAGGTTTAGAGACCATTGGTCAAAGAGGCTTTAGATTTAATAGTTTAACAGACATCACCATACCAAGCACTATAGTATCTATAGGTCAGAGTGCCTTTGGAGCCAATCCCTTGGCAACCGTTACAGCATTAGGCACCACACCTGCTACCATTCAAAGCACGACATTTGGAGGAGATAGAAGCGGGATAGATTTATTTGTGCCTGTAGGCACGATAGACGATTACGAAACGACAGGTTGGACTGGATTTGCATCTATAACTGAATTTTTTCCTGTTGGTTTAGAATTTGTATCGAATGGTCTTTCGTATAGAATCACATCTGTTACACCTAATGAGGTAGCCGTTACAGGCGGTACATCCATACCTGCTGATTTGGTATTGCCAGAAGTAGTGCCTTTTGAAGGTGAAGATTTTACGCTGGTAAGTGTTGGCAATAATGCTTTTCAAGAGGTAGATCTTACAAGTGTGGCCCTACCCACTACCATACGAAGTATAGGTGATTTTGCTTTTGATCAAAATTCATTGACCATTATTGAGTTGCCTGAAGATTTAGAGATCATCGGTCAAAGAGGCTTTAGATTCAATAGTTTAACAGCTATTACCCTACCAAGCACTGTTGTATCTATTGGTCAGAGCGCCTTTGGAGCCAATCCTTTGGCAACCGTAACAGCATTAGGCACCACGCCAGCTGCCATAGGAACGACTACTTTTACAGGGGATAGAAGTGGTATCAATTTATTTATTCCAGTAGGCACCACACAAGCCTACTTAGATGCAGATTGGACAGGTTTTGCAAGTATTGATGATGGTGACATTGCTGTTGGAGATACATTTGCCTCTGGAGATTTTCTATTTGAAGTGACTAGTGTAAGTCCCAATGAAGTTGCTGTGATAGATTTAGTGAGTGCTATTACCGATACCGTTATACCCAATGCAGTTTTTGAACCAAGTGGAGTGGATTCTTTTAACCTAACAGCAATAGGTGATAACGCTTTTAATAATAAACAATTAACGAGTGTCACTATTCCTAATTCGGTAACCTCTATAGCTGATGCCGCTTTTAGAGATAACGCATTAACAAGTGTTACCATACCTAATAGTGTAACTTCTATAGGAGAATTAGCTTTTTTTAATAATGCATTAACCAGTGTGATTATTCCTGATAGTGTCACTATCATTGAACGAGAAGTTTTTTTAGATAATGCATTAACCAGTGTGATTATTCCTGATAGTGTCACTATCATTGAACCAGGTGCTTTTAGAGATAATGCATTAACCAGTGTTATCATACCTAATAGTGTTGCGAGTATTGGTGCTTTTACTTTTGCAGACAACCCATTAACTGAAGTCATTACTGAAGGTACGATACCTGCAACCATTGTGACTGGTAACGTAGACAGTTTCGGTGATCGTAGTGTGATCGATTTAACGGTACCTTCGGGTTTAATTCAGGATTATCTAGATGCTGATTGGACGGGCTTTGCAAGTGTAGATGATGGCAGCATTGCTGTTGGAGATACTTTTGAGTCAGGAGATTTTCTATTTGAAGTGACTAGTCTAAGTCCCAATACAGTTTCGGTAGTAGGATTAGTGACGCCTATAACAACTTTAGAGATCCCGAATGGAGTTTCAGATACAGAGAATGAGTTTTCAGTAACTGCTATAGGAGAGCGTGCTTTTTCAGAGTCAGGTATTACCAGTGTGATAATTCCAAATACAATCTTGACTATAGGCGATGCAGCATTTTTGGATAATGGGCTTAGTAGTGTTGCCATTCCAGATAGTGTCACGGCTATTGGGGTTGCATCTTTTGCTAAGAATTTTTTTGAAAGTATCACGATTCCAGTGAGTATGACCTCTATGGGCAATGAGGCCTTTGGTAAAAACCCATTAACACAAGTGATTTCATTGGCAATAGCACCTGCTACCATAGAGGGAGATACTTTTGGAGACCGTAGTTTAATAGATTTAACAATACCAGAAGGTACTTTAGCATCATATATTGCTGCGGAGTGGATAGGTTTTGCAAGTGTTATTGAAAATGGCTTCACTATTGGCGATACGTTTGAATCTGGAGATTTTCTGTTTGAAGTGACTAGTATAGGTCCAAATGAAGTTGCTGTAATAGATTTAATTAGTGCTATTACCCGTGTAGAGATACCGATTATAGTATTGGGTACTAGTAGCACTACTACAGATGATAATAGTGTTGAATTTTCAGTGACGGCTATAGGAGATGCTGCTTTTATTGGTCGTGATATAGGTCAAGTTTTTATTCCAGATAGTGTGACCTTTATTGGAGTAGAGGCTTTTGCTGCAAATGTTATAGAAAGAGTTCGTTTAGGAGCTGGTATAGTGACTATAGAGAAGGCAGCTTTTGATAAGAATAATCTAACGAATATTTTTATTCCTAGTAGCGTTACTTTTATTGGAGATATAGCCTTTAACAATAATCCATTAACAGCTATCATATCAGAGAGCATAGATCCTGCTACTATATCTGAAGATACTTTTGGCGATCGTAGTGTGATCGATTTAACGATTCCTCTTGGTACTTTTGAGACCTATGTAGAAGCAAACTGGACAGGCTTTAAAACATTTACAGAAACAGAAATAGACCCAGGCAATCGCAGTAGTCATCCTGACGTTGATCAAGGTGGTGAAATTGAAGAACCATTAGTAGGATCTACTACATCTACTGAGTTAGCTATAGAGAATGCGTTTAAGGCTCCGGAAGTGTCTTTATTTATGAATGATGATAGTCTTTTAAGCATACGCACCACAGATGTTAGTTTAAAGGGCTATACGATTTACAATATATTTGGAGTAGAGGTCGCTCATGGAAGAGAGAGTAACGTTTCATTAGCGCATGTATCTAGCGGTATTTATATAGTGCATGTACACTTTATTGATGCAGAAATGGTTGTTAAAAAGGTGATTAAGTAGTAGACTACATACTATTAAAGAAGTCCTGAGTGTAAAAGCTCAGGACTTGTATTTTAATTCACTTTTTTCGTATAAAGATTTTAAGGGCAGTAAGATAGCACCATAGAAAACTATTAAATTGAGCTATAAAAATGCTAAAAAATGAATCTTATACTTGTTAGTTACAAATAATTCACAACATTATAGTGACCTCGACAAGATTAAATATCTTGAATGAGCTCCTGCATGAAAACAAAAAAAGTCTGCATTCTCATGCAGACTTTTCGCTTTAAGTGACCTCGACAAGATTCAAACTTGTAACCTCTTGAGCCGTAATCAAGTGCGCTATTCAGTTGCGCCACGAGGCCTTTATTTTCCCAAAACAAAAATAATATCGTTTGTTTCGGGGTGCAAATATATTTCTTTTTATCTTTCCAGCAAATACTTTTTAGAAAAAAATGAAACTAATTAATTACATACGTGATATACAGGATTTTCCAACCAAAGGAATTATGTTTAAAGATATCACCCCATTGCTTGGAGATGCGTCCGCTTTCGCGAAAGCGACCCAAAAATTGTTAGAACGTATTGGAGATCAGCAAATAGATAAAGTAGTAGGAGTAGAGGCTAGAGGCTTCTTCTTTGGTGGAGTACTTGCCGAGAAATTAAACGCAGGTTTTGTTCCTGTGCGTAAACCTGGAAAATTACCCTATACAACCGCTTCTAAGAGCTACGCGCTAGAATATGGTACCGATACATTAGAAATTCATGAAGATGCCATAAAGCCCGGCGATAAAGTCTTATTACACGATGATGTCCTTGCCACAGGAGGTACAGCCGCTGCGGTTGTAAAGCTGATCGAATCTTTAGGCGGCGAAGTTGTACAATGTAACTTTCTCATCGAACTTAGTTTCTTATCGGGTAAAGAGAAACTAGAAGGGTATCCTATTGCAGCTGCCATTACGTATTAAGTATATGGAAGGAATTACATGCATAGAAAATTTTATAGAAAACCCACCAGGTTTATTTGCTTTATTACATAGAGAAGTAATTTGGGATGGACGTATGGCTGCGAGAAAGACGGCAAGTTATGGGAAAGCCTATAATTATTCACAAATGGAGTATGTGCATCAAGCATTTACACCGGTGCTATATAATATTATACGGGATATAGAAGAAACGCTCCATTTTGAACCTAATAATTGTTTAATCAATTTTTATGCAGATGGAAAATCAACCATGGGATTTCATTCAGATCAAACCGATATTTTGGAAGAAGGAACGGGTGTAGCCATTGTTTCTTTAGGCGCCACTCGAATTTTGCGATTCAGGAATATAGAAGACAAAACGATCAAAGAAGATGTTCCGTTACTTTCAGGTTCGTTGCTGTACATGAAAAACGATGTACAAGATATATGGCAACATGCGATTCCTAAATCGGACGTTGTCGATGGGCGGATGAGTTTAACGTTTAGGAAGATAAAATAGAAGTTATTTCTTAAAGCTAAAAAAACCACCAAACGGTGGTTTTTTATGATGTGTTAAGTCCTTTAAATACTATAGAGATAGTAAAATAAAGAAGAAAAGCGAACCAAAGTTCGCTTAAAATCAATCAGCTAGAATAATAATATATTCTACAGTAGTAAGTCCACCATAAATAACTTTTGGATTCTCAATTTCGAATTTTTCAAATTGTTCTAACATAATAACGTTTTTAAATTAATGATAAAACAAGATAGTAAAATAAATAAGAATCAGTAAATCTGTATCATAGTGTAAATAGTATATTTTGAAGCTTATTCAAGTTGTAATAGATTTTCTATTGCATAATGCGGGTATAACCCTTCGCTTCAATTCATTTTTTACGTAAAATTTTCTTTGGTCAATTTACTACGGATGACCAAAAGAGTAAAACATTCGACAGGCTTCCTTTGACAAACAAGTAGGACGAACAATTAAAGCGGTGATTACGTATTAAAGTGTAATAAGTTAT
>CAKZKZ010000189.1 GCA_937124495.1 uncultured Dokdonia sp.
AATTTCATCATAATGAATAGGACCTTTCTTGGCTGAGATATCTCGCAAGTGAATTAAATGCTCATTCAACCATTCTCGATAAGGATGCCTTGTCGCAATCTCTTCTTTTATTTCTTCGTCATTAACGATTCTACCTTCATTCATGTCTACCAGAAACATTTTTCCAGGCTCTAAACGACCATGATACTCCACATTTTCTGGCTTAATATCAACAACACCTGTCTCTGAAGACATAATGACATTTCCGTGTTTGGTCACGGTATAACGCGAAGGACGTAATCCATTTCTATCTAAAACCGCGCCTATATAGTTTCCATCTGTAAAAGGAATAGAAGCAGGTCCGTCCCAAGGCTCCATTAAACAAGAATTGTATTCATAGAAGGCCTTTTTAGCATCAGACATAGTAGGATTTTTCTCCCAAGCTTCGGGTACTAACATCATCATTGCCTCAGGTAAAGAACGCCCAGACATTAATAATAACTCAACTACCATATCTAAGGTAGCCGAATCTGATTTCCCTCTTAAAATCGTGGGGATGATTTTTTTGATGTCTTCTCCAAAAGCATCACTATTCATGATTTCTTCTCTAGAAAACATACGAGAAACATTCCCTCGTAAAGTGTTGATTTCCCCATTATGGCAGATGTATCGAAACGGTTGTGCCAAATCCCAAGTTGGAAATGTATTGGTTGAAAAACGTTGATGTACTAAAGCTAAGCGCGTATCTAATGCAGCATTGTATAAATCTAAATAGTACTCATTAATATGTTCTGGTTTTAATAATCCTTTGAAGATGATGATTTTTATAGATAAACTAGGAACATAAAAGAATTGAGATTCAGATAATCTAGAGTCATATATAGTATGCTCAGCAATTTTACGAGCCGCATATAGCTTTATTTTAAAATCCATCTCAGATTGTGCCTCCTCAGATTTTCCAATAAAAATTTGTTTTACAAAAGGCTCTGTTGCTTTTGCGATATCTCCTAATACTTCACTGTTCACAGGAACATCTCTCCAACCTATTAGTTTTAAGCCTTGGTTTTTGATTTCTTTTTCAAAAACATCAATACAAAACTGACGCTGATTTTGCTTTCGCGGAAGAAACACATTACTCACGGCATATTCGCCTGGATTAGGAAGTTCAAATTCGCAAAATTCTTCAAAGAATTTATGAGGAATATCAATTAAAATTCCTGCGCCATCACCTGTGACACCATCGGCACTTACAGCACCTCTATGTTCTAGTTTCACTAAAATTTCAAGGGCCTTATGTATAATGTCATTTGAGCGTTTTCCTGTCAAACTACATATAAATCCTGCTCCACAATTATCGTGCTCAAATTCTGGTAAATAGAGTCCTTGTTTTTTTAACATGATGCGGTCATTTTTTTGATATTATTACTCTTATAAGCAAACTAATATATAGGCTTCATTCTGATATAAAAAAAACAGAAAACACTTTTCCCATATCGATAATTATAGGGAGTCAAAATGATAAATCGATAATATTTGACACATATATTGTAAAAATCTCAATAAATAATTTTCTGCCATTTACCACTAATAATTGCGAAAACGTTTGCGAAAAATTGATTATGCTAAAAATATCACATTCCTTTTACCCAAAAACTAACAATTATTCAATTTCCTAATTATTGATTTGATAAATTTTACATAAAAAACATATTAACCCCTAAAATTATAGGGTATAAAATAAAATATTCATAAAAATAACATTTATACCCCTATTTTTTTAGAGGGTATAGAATAAAAAAAATAGATTTACCTAATTATCAAGCTATTTTAAAATTATAATTATGAAAAAAACCAGTATGTTATCCATGTTTTTTATAGCATGTAGTCTTTTTGCTCAAGAAGAAGAGAAAAAAGAAAAAAAATCATTCCAATTTAGTGGTAGTGTTGATGCATATTACAGAGCCAATTTTACGGCCCCTAATGATGAAGATGCGATTGCTCCAAGTACTTCTTTTGCTAACTTACATGGGTTTGCATTAGGGATGGCAAATATTGTTGCATCCTATGAAGGAAAAAAAGTGGGTTTTGTCGCAGACTTGGTATTTGGACCTAGAGGAACTGATGCCATATTCGCTTCTCCTCTATATTCACAATCTGCAAATATTGTCAATCAATTATATGCGTATTGGAATGTCAGTGAAAAAGTCACCTTAACTATGGGTAATTTCAACACTTTTTTGGGGTATGAAGTGATTTCGCCTGTTCCAAACTTTAACTACAGTACATCCTACTTATTCTCGTATGGCCCCTTTAGTCATACAGGTCTGAAAGCAGATATTGCCTTGTCTGATGATTTTAGCCTCATGCTAGGCGTCTTTAACGATACTGATTTAACAGAGTTTAATCCAACGGGGAATTATGCGGTTGGTGCACAATTAGGATATGCTGACCAATACTTAAATATCCTATATGATCCTTCCTTCTTTGAAATTGATTTTACAGGAGGTGTTGATCTATCTAAAGATTTCTTTTTAGGGATCAATGCTGCTTATTTAAGCTTAGAAGATGCTGCTGGCGGTTTTGTAGGCGCTGCTTTATACCCTCAATATACGATTTCAGAAACCTTTGCTATCGGATTAAGAGGCGAATATTTTGTGGAAGATGGCAATTTTGGAGCCATAGGGTCTGGTGTTGAAGATACAAGTGTCATCGCTACTACACTAACTGGAAGTATCACTATTGATAACCTAATCATTAAACCAGAGCTTAGACTAGATAGCGCATCTGACGATTCTTTTATTGATACTGACTTAGCCCCAACAAAAAGCCTTGGTTCTTTTGTCATGGCTGCTATTTACAGCTTTTAACCTAATTAATTTGGACATATACAAAGAATCATACTCATCATTTGCCACCGGATATATCTTTTCCCCAACACTAAAGGGTGGACATATTCTTAAAAATTACAACATCATTAGAGTTTTTACTCCCTTTAGGGTGGGAAAATAAAAATTCGATATTAGGATAGGAAACGTTACTGCACCTTAGATAGGACAGAAAACGGACACAAAAAATAATTAACCATATATAAAAACGATGAAAAAAGTTGAAGCAATTATTAGAAAATCTAAATTTTCTGCAGTAAAAAAAGCACTACACGAAGTCGGCGTAAACTTCTTCTCTTATTGGGATGTTACCGGGCTTGGAAATGAAAAGAAGGTCATGTGTACAGAGGAGTTTCCTATAGTACTAGTGATATACAAAGACGATATCTATCTATCGTTGTCAATGACGATTTTGAAGAGGTGACCATTAATGCCATACTTAAAGCTGGTGCCACCGGCGATGTTGGAGACGGTAAAATATTTATCTCACACATAGAGGAAGTTTACAGAATACGTACAGGAGAAAAAGGCGGGAACACTTTAAAATAAAAACAGACAGATGGAAGTATTTACTACAAATAACGTATGGATGATGCTCTGTACAGCACTCGTTTTTTTTATGCACTTAGGATTTGCATTTTTAGAAATCGGATTAACACGTCAAAAAAATACACTTAATATTTTATTTAAAAATATATTTATCATAACCGTTGGCTTACTACTTTACTGCTTAGTAGGATTTAACCTTATGTACCCTGGGGATTTTAATGGATTTATAGGATTTGCAGGCCTTGGATTAGATGCGCCACTTACAGATGCAGGCACATTAGATCTGGCCTACAACGAAGGCTACACCTACTGGACAGATTTCTTATTTCAAGGGATGTTTGCTGCCACCGCAGCCACCATTGTTTCTGGTGCCGTTGCAGAACGCATGAAAATTGGGCCTTTTATGATATTCACGGTCCTCTATGTAGGCTTTATTTACCCCATTGCAGGTTCTTGGAAATGGGGAGGCGGCTTTTTAGACAAACTAGGCTTCTATGATTTCGCAGGTTCTACATTAGTGCATTCTGTTGGAGGTTGGGCAGCTTTAGTCGCTGTCTGGTTATTAGGTTCTAGAATCGGGAAATATAAAGATGGTAAACCACAAGCGATACCAGGACACAACATCCCTTTAGCCACTGCAGGCGTTTTGATCTTATGGTTAGGTTGGTTTGGATTTAATGGAGGTTCGGTTTTATCAGCAGATCCGAGCTTAACCTCATTAACACTAGTAACCACTTGTTTAGCAGCAGCGGCTGGTGGCGTTGTTGCTGCTATAGCATCTACTGTGATGTATAAAAACTTAGACCTTACCATGTTCTTAAATGGAATCCTTGGCGGATTGGTAGGTATTACGGCTGGTGCAGAT
>CAKZKZ010000190.1 GCA_937124495.1 uncultured Dokdonia sp.
CCATAAAATTTCTATGGATAGTACCCTTTTGTTGGGCTTCGTATAAAGCATCTGTTTGTAAAGCAAAATGATCCATACCTATTTCTACATAACCTGCTTTGGTGAGCATGTATTTGCCCATCTCATATTGTTTACGCTTTTGTGCTGCCGAAGGCAAATCATTTTCTTTAAAACCTCGTTGCCCATTTCCTTTCATCCAAGGCACATGTGCATAGCTATAAAATGCAATACGATCTGGTCGTAATGTAATGGTCTTATTGATCGTATTTATAACATTATCTTGGGTTTGAAACGGGAGTCCGTAAATAATATCATGTCCTACAGATTCATACCCTTCTGCCCTAGCACTCAATGTGGCATTTTCTACATGTTCAAAAGGCTGTATGCGATGAATCGCTTTTTGCACAACCTCATTATAATCTTGAACACCATAACACACTCGTGTAAAATGATGTGCTTTAAGTGTTTTTAAATGTTCTTTGGTTGTATTGTTAGGATGCCCTTCAAAACTTAGTTCACAGTTATCTGCTTGTCTAGCAATCGTAAAAATACCCGACAATAATCTATCTAAATGTGCTGGCGAAAAAAAAGTGGGTGTTCCTCCTCCTAAATGAAGTTGTTTGATAATTGGTTTCTCATCAAACAATTCCTGATACAACATAAATTCTTTTATAATAGACTGTATATAGGGAACCTCAACATCATGGTTTTTTGTAATACGTTTATTACAACCACAAAAGGTACACATGCTTTCACAAAATGGTAAATGAATATATACACTTATACCCTCGCTTTTATTGCTTTCGCGAAAGCTACCCTGAACTGTTTTCTTCCAATCTTTTAAAGAGAATTGTTTTTGGTCCCAATAAGGCACCGTTGGATAACTAGTATATCTTGGCCCAGCTACATTGTATTTTGAAATAAGTGTACACATAAGAGTTATGTTTTAAACCCGCATTATGTATTATAACTTTGTAATGAGGGTGGAAGCAGTAATAAAATATGACGTTTTCTGAGTTTTAACATAACATCCTTATGATTAAACTCAAAAACGTAGCGTAGCGATATATTTTGCAACTGCTTCAAGACGAAATAGATTTTCTAATGCCTAATACGGGTTAAGACAATAATCCTACAGAGATTGTCAGTAAACTTACCATGACACTTGTGATTAAAAGGTTAAGCACCAAGTTTGGTTTTTGTACCGTTAGGATAGATGCATTGTGTGCACTACACGCAGCAACCACAAAGAAAATTTGTATCATTTGAGCCAAACCATTGCCCTGCATCATCGTAGTCATCACAGCAATAGAACCTAAACAGGTAGAAAGTATAATCGCTAATGCAGAATAACCAATAAAGTTTTCATTCCAATCTGTACTGATCTTTGTATATAGTGCATTCATCGTTTTGTTGTTTTTTAATTACAGGTCAAAACTATGATATGACAGATTGGAAAAAGATGACAAAAGTCATCTTTGAGAAAATAAGTGATTTATTCTTAAGACAAATGTAAAACAGATTATGTTTTATAACGTATACACAAACCTAAAGGTCACAAATCGTGGCTGAATAAACGTTTCTGAAGTAAATACAGACAGGTTATTTGCACTATTTCTTACTTGAGAATCTATGTCTAGGATATTGGTCGCCTTGAGTTCATATTCCCATTTGGCATCTCTATTTTTTCTATAAGAAAGTGTTGCGTCCCAGTTTTGGAAAGATTGAGATTCTCCATCACCAAGATCTTGATTAGTATAGCTATAATTTGTTCGGAAGGTAACTGACTTCCAGATATAGGCATCAAACTCAATAGAAGGCGAATTAGTAACAAACTTTGTTGTACGACCTCCTTGATCATTGTTTGTCACACTATAGCGATACCTGAAACTAACGTTGGGTGCTATTTTATAGTTGGTACGCAATCCTGGCGTATAGGTTTGTGTGTACCCTTCATTTAAGGATTGCTGATCTTGAATGAATTGATTGATCTTACTGTAATTAAAATTAGCATTTAAGGTAGCTCTGATCTTCCCAAAGGTTCGCTGCACACGTCCAAAGACATTCACCGTTTCATCAGCAAAACTAGAATTAAAAAAAGTACTCGTTCTAATTACATTCTCAAAATTGGTTAGTCCTCGTATTTGATCTACATTACTTGAGTAGGCTGCTCTAGCAAACACATTGGTATAATTAAAAAGATTAAAACTACTATAAAACAGACTTACATTATGAGATAAGGCATTTTGAAGATCAGACTCCCCAAATTGGATATTATTGAAATTATTCAATACGAGTCCTTCTGCCAGTCGTGTAACATCTGTAAACTGATTACGCATATCATATCGTAGTGTTAAGGATTCACTCTTTTTGAATTGGATTCGAGTTTCAAAATCCGGTAAAAATCGAAAGAAATTATCTTCAAAAGTTTCTCCAAACTGCATATTTTTATTTCCATAGGCATGTACTGAAAATCCTGGTGTAATGGTAAACTTACCCGTTTTCAATCTGTAATGTGCTCCCAGATAGATATCACTAAAATTATAGGTTACATCATTGGTCGCACGACCTTCATTAAATGTTGGCGTAGGACTTAACAAAGAACCATCTCCTAAAAATTGAAAAATGTTCGAATTGAATTGTTGACGACTTAAAATGGTTCCTAAAGTTAGATTAAGATTACTTTTAGTATTAAGGATGTTGTAGTAATCTAATTTTGCATCTAATTGATTGGACTTAATACGCCTGTTCTGGCTAAGATCATAATTTGTCAAAGAAGTATCTAATCCCAGCCCATCAGCAGTGGTGTCAAAGGCATCTTCTCCATCTGGGTCATTCACCAAAAGAGCGTTATAAAATGGATCTTCATTTTTTAGTAAATGCTGTGCTTCAAACGAAAATATATTAGTCTCATTGAGCGTATAATAATAATTTAGATTTTGGTTAAGACTAAAAGGTGTAACTTCATCTACCTGGTTTGTAGTTCCTATAACCGAAGAAAAAACGTTTTGATTCTGAGTATCATTAGATACACGTGCTAAGACATCATAATCCAATTGGTTGTTGAAGTTAGGTTGATAGGAGGCGCTCAATTTTAATAATCCTTGGTTAGAACGCTCTTTGCTCGATTGTTCTATCGCTTCATCAGGAATCCCTAAATCTTGATTTGTATATTGTATAAAACTTGTTTCTCTAGAAAGAATACGGCTACTATTATAAATAAGGAATCCACTTAAATCCAGAGCTTGATTTGGAGAGTAACTAAAATTACCTGTCGCTAATTTATTTTCGATTTCTAAGGCATTGCCTTGATTAGTTAAAAAATTAAGACTGTTATCACCAAGATTAATACTCGTTCCACTACTCCTACTTGGTGCCCGAAAACCACCTCCAAAACTTCTAATATCTCGTCGTGTTAATGCAGCTTCACCTGTATTGTTAATATCTCCAATAAAATTAATACTGTATTTCGGATTGTAATAAAACAGCTTGGGCTGTACAAGGTATAATTCATTGTCTGGGGAGGTACCCGCTCCCACAGTAACGTTACCAAACCAGAAATTCTCTTTTCCTTCCTTCAATTTTATATTAATAGCGACATTATCTTGATTGTTAGTCACACTACTTAGCTGACCTACTTCTGAGTAATTACGCAAGACCTGTATTTTATCTACAGCCTTGGATGGGATGTTTTTGGTTGCCAATTTAGTGTCTCCATCAAAAAAATCTTTCCCATTTACCATTAACTTATTGACCACTTTTCCTTCTACTTCAATCTGCCCATCTTCATTGATCTCTACACCAGGTAATTTCTCTAACACATCTTCTAACTTACGTTCTGTTCCATTCTTAAAAGAATCAGCATTATACACCAAGGTATCTCCCTTTACAGTCACTGGCATTTCATAAGTAAGTTCTATTTCATCTAGAGAATTGTCTGGAAATAGTATATAATCCTTATTTATGTTAACTTCTTTAGTAAAGAGAATCTCTTCAAAAGTTTTCAATCCTATATAACTCACTTGTATTTTATACGAATTATTACTTCCTAATTCTAATGAAAACTTTCCATCTACACCAGTTATACCATAAGATTCTAGTCCGCTAGTTTCTTGGTTTATGGCAATTACATTTGCTAATTCCAAAGGAGTGTTCAGACTATCTTTAACCACACCACCCAATTTAATTTGAGAATGAGTACTACTTGCTACAAAAAATAGCAAAATGCAAAATATATTTTTCATAATAATTGGTACCTGCATCTTATGGTTAAATAATAATTGGAGTAGACTATAATATTTGATAATGATTACCCTCTTCTTCTTCCTCGGTTATTCATCATCTCTTTCATTTTTCCAGTTATTGTCTCCTTATATGCAGTCTTTGTAATTACTTTCCCTTTTTCTGGTGCTTCAATTTTAATTTTCTCCTTAGGATTCATCACAATTTTTGAACATAATAGTGTCGTATCTCCAGCACTCACTTCTAATATAAGTCCCGGAAGTCCCCAAAATTCATTAGGACCATGTCCTACTGGTATTTGTGGCGTATACCATGCTTCAACTTCAGTCATTTTTACTTCAGGTTCTTCTGAAGAATCTGTTTCTTCATTTTTAGGAGCAGTTCTTATTTCTCCCCAAGAAAAATTATACCAACCCAATTCAGCAGAAGGTATTGAAGCTGTTGCTTTAAAGCACATATACTGTCCTATTTGTTTAGATTCAGTACCCATTTTCCATGCTATAGCTTGCAATTTATCCTTCACTAAAAATTGCTTTCCATAGAATTCCTGGCTCTGAACCAAAGCATTTTCTTTTATATTTTTATATTGCTCTCCCTGTGTGAAATTTTGCCCCCAAGAATCTGTCGCACCAGACATAGCATCTAGTTTATCTTCTTCGTTAAATACCGATTCTTCCTTATTAAAGCTCAACACATAGGTTTTTTCTAACCTATTTTTGAGACGTGCTTGTACTTGCTTTTTTTGAGCTTCGCTCATTCGTGCTCCCCAACTACCTAGATCCATAGAGGATTTAGAAAAATAGACGGCTTGTCCTTGAAACTCTTGAACCTCTGGTGGCGTAGGTTTAACGGATAAGAATAATAAAAAAGATAGAATACTGAATTTTAAAAAAAATGATTTCATGATTGGAAGCTATAGTTATTTTGTTTATCTAAATTAATAAAATATTAAACAAACCAGCAACGTTTACAAAAAAATTAACATTCACAAGAATCCTAAACACCCATATTCTTTATCACAAAAGACCAAAATTCATAAAAAATTGATATTAAATATTTTTTCGCTTAAAGCGAAAAAGCATGAAGAAAGACTACCTTATCATTCCACTTCTTAAATACATAGCTCTCTAGTTTTCAAAAGATAAAATTATTTAAAACGATGTGCGTTTAATAATCTTGAAACCAGTTAAAGTGAGTCTCCATGATCGTTGATTTATTGTGATTAATATGCTTTACAAAATGTTTTGCTATAGAAGACAGGTTCTTTGAACTTAACCATATAAGGTTCCAATTTGTAACGATAGGTAAATTTTTTACAGGAATAATTTGTAAATCCCCATTAATAAGTTCATTTTTAATTCCGATAAGCGGTACTATAGAAAACCCTAACCCTGCAACAACAGCTTGTTTAACAGCTTCATTAGATGTAAGCTCCATTTTTTTATAGGTAGATATTTTATGAGAAGCTATAAAACGTTCCATTGCATTACGAGTAGCTGACCCTTGCTCCCTATAAATGAGCGGTAATTGTTCAAATATTTTCGGACTTAAATCATCACTTACATGTTTGTATTGTCTACCACCTACAAGGTATAATTTGTTTTCCATAAGCTGCACACGATCAATTTTAAGATTTTTAGGAATGGTGGATACCATGGCAAAATCCACATCATTATTCTCCAAAGAACGCACTACTGCTGCTTTATTAGTAACATCCATTACAAGATCTACGCCAGTATGCTGTCCAATAAAATCAGCTAAAAAATAAGGCATCGCATACTTTGCCGTAGAGACAATCGATATTTTTAATTTACCTGCAAGTTCCCCTTGAAAAGAAAGCGCTTTATAATTAAGAGCCTGTACATTTTCGAGAATTTTTGTGGCTGCTTCTGCGATCTCCTCACCGAATTCAGTGATATAAATTTTTCTACCTACAACTTCAAATAAGGGGTTTTTAAATTGATCTTGAAATTTTTTAAGCTGAATAGAAACTGCAGGCTGTGTTAAAAACAACTCTTCTGAAGCCTTAGTAACACTCTTCAATTTTGATATTTTATAAAAAATCTCTAATTGATGTAAGGTATAGTTCATAATAAATAGTTATGTATTTCATAATGAATATAAATAAAAATTTATGAATATTTAGTTAGACATTTGTAACATATATCCGTTAAAAATAAACATCTATGTGTACTTTAGTTTCAACCCCAGAAGTGGCGAAAGATAAACATCAAATTAATTTAATAGATGGTTGTTTTACAGTATCAGAAGTGCAAGATATTATGACGCCTATGATCTCTAAGAAAATTAACTTTCATCAAGTAAAGCGTATGTCTCTTTTTGAAAAGAATCACAGTGATTCTTGCG
This sequence comes from uncultured Dokdonia sp., assembly GCA_937124495.1. Taxonomy (GTDB): domain Bacteria; phylum Bacteroidota; class Bacteroidia; order Flavobacteriales; family Flavobacteriaceae; genus Dokdonia. The sequence continues at coordinate 6,610 of CAKZKZ010000190.1, forward strand.
CGTCAGATAGAGATAGAATCTTAGAGCTAGAAGAAGCAAAGATCAAAGTTGAAGATATTTTCTTACAAGCAAGACTTGAAGGAAAAAAAATAAAAATGCAAAGCATTATCCACATTACTCTTGAAGATTGATTAAGCATTATTTGATTCAAGTCATGTGCATATAGTTTAGTTTAAAATAGCACATAAAGAAAAAACTGGTACTTCGATCTTTATGTATGTTTTACTATAAAAATAGCGATCCTGAACAGGTCGCTA
>CAKZKZ010000191.1 GCA_937124495.1 uncultured Dokdonia sp.
AGCAGTCAGATGATTAATTACACCTTAAAAACGCAGCTATTAGATATGTTGCCTGTATTTGTTATTACTGTTATTGTGTTTGTGGTGATGCAATTTGGTGTGCAGTTTTTAGAATTACAACCGCTTATTGTTCAAATTTTTATACCTTTACTTGTTGGATCTCTTTTATATTTAGGTATCCATTATATGTTTAAAACGAAAGCTATTGTATATGCGCTTACATTTATAAAAAACAGAAACTTATGATTCCTATCACTAAACCTTTTTTACCGCCTCAGGAGGAGTATCAATCTTATTTAGATGGTATTTGGAAACGTCAGTGGCTTACCAATATGGGGCCTTTAGCTAGTGAATTGGAGATGTCGCTTAAGGCACATTTACAACTCAAACATTTGTTGTATGTTACCAATGGTACTGTGGCTTTACAGATGGCTATTAAAGCCTTAGGTTTGACCGGTGAGATTATTACTACACCTTTTTCGTTTATTGCAACCACCAGTAGTATTGTGTGGGAAGGTTGTGCCCCTGTTTTTGTAGATATTGAAGCCTCATCCTTAACTATTGATGCGGGTAAAATAGAAGCAGCAATAACGACAAATACCAGTGCTATATTGGCTACTCATGTTTATGGGAATCCTTGTGATGTTAAAACGATACAAGCTATTGCAGAAAAGCATGATTTAAAAGTAATTTATGATGGTGCACATGCCTTTGGTGTTGAGGTTTATGGGAAGTCTATTTTTGAATATGGCGATATTAGTATTTGCAGTTTACATGCTACAAAATTATACCATTCTACCGAAGGTGGTATTATTGTGACTAAAGACGCCGCATTATTAAAACGATTGGCTTATATGCGTAATTTTGGGTTTTCAGGTCCCGAAAGTTTTGCAGAATTAGGTATTAATGGTAAAAACTCAGAGTTTCATGCCGCTATGGGGTTAGCAAATATTCCTTATATTGAACAGATTCATAATAAACGTAAGGCGCTTACCGAGTTGTATCATTTAAGATTGAAACACTTAAAGGCCGTAGCTCCAATCTGGCATAAAGCAGCGACTATAAATTACGCTTATTACCCTATGGTTTTTGAAAGTGAGACTTTAATGCTAAAATGTATGGATCAATTAAAAGCGTCTGAGATATTTACACGGCGTTATTTTTATCCGTCATTAGCAAACGCCTTACCTTATTTAGAACCTCAAGATTTTGAGGTGACCGATATGGTTGCAAAGCGCGTACTATGTTTACCGCTGTTTTATGATTTAACGGTAGAAGAAGTAGAATTGATTTGTAGATTATTATTAAGAATTCAAAATAATTAAAACATATGTTAATAGTTGGTGCTAAGGGTTTTGCTAAGGAAGTTTTACAGATTTTACATGATTCTAATGAATTAGATAACTTAGTGTTTTATGATGATGTAAATAAAGATATTGGGTCACATTTATTTGGTACATTTCCAATAATAAAAACCAAAAAGGAGGCAGAAAAGTACCTTAGTGAAATAGACAATCGTTTTACAATAGGTATAGGTAATCCCACATTAAGATTGAAAATGTATGAAAAATTTATAGAGCTGGGGGGCGGTTTTAAAAGTCTTATAAGTGCCAAGGCTAATATAGGAAGCTATGATGTTGAAATAGGCGATGGTGTAATATTGATGGATGGTGTAAATGTTTCTAATTCAGTAAGTATAGGTAAAGGAAGCATGATTTATTATAATAGCAATATCACACACGATTGCAAAATTGGAGAATTTGTTGAAATAGCTCCTTCAGTTTCTGTTTTAGGGCGTGTTATTGTTGGAGATTTTTGTAGAATAGGAGCGAATGCTACAGTTTTACCGGATGTTATTTTAGGGAAGCATGTAACAGTAGGTGCTGGAACAGTAGTGACTAAAAATTTCCCTGATTATAGTGTTATAGCAGGTGTTCCTGCAAAATTGATAAACCATAAATAGAGGTAAGATGAAACCAAAAGTAAGTGTAACCATGATTACCTATGGGCACGGAAAATATATAAAAGAGGCCATAGAGGGGGTGCTTATGCAAGTTTGTGATTTTGAGGTAGAATTAATAGTCGCTAATGATAAATCGCCAGATAACACAGAGGTGGTGGTCATGGATATTATTAAAAATCATCCTAACGGACATTGGATAAAATATACTAGACATGAGGATAATAAAGGGATGATACCTAATTTTATGTGGAGTTTAGAGCAATGTAAAGGCAAATACATAGCTTTATGTGAAGGCGACGATTACTGGACAGATCCTTTAAAGTTGCAAAAGCAGGTTGATTTTCTAGAATGCAATCAAGATTATTCTTTTTCGATGAGTAGGGTGGATGTATTGATAGAGAAGACTAAAGAGATTAAAAAAAGAAAAGAGTTGGTTAATCCAACTCAAAAAGAATATTTTACACTTAGAGATTATTTAAAGAGTCCATTTTCTCAAACCTCTTCATTTATGTTTAAGAATGATGATTTTGATTTTCCTAGTTGGACTGCTAAAACTCATGCAGGAGATCAAACTCTAGTAGTTTTGAAAACAGGACTTAAAGGGAAAATTAAATATCACGAAGAATGTTTTTCTATCTATAGATTAAATGAAAATAGTATATCTTTTAAGGCAAAATATGATGTTTATGAAAAATTTATAGAGACATTAGGGTATTGGCATGAGTATCTTAATTATGAGTATACTACTATTTTTACTCTTCGTAAATGGAAAACAAGAACTCAATCAAATTATAGTAAGCATAATGTTGGGTTATTAATGAAAATATATACAAAAATAAAATTACGACTTATTGATGTTTTATTAAAGATTGTATAGCAAAAAAATATTGACTTAAATGTGTGGAATATATATAACTAATAAACTTGTTGATAAACAAGGTGTTGAAAGTAAGCTTAGGCAGATTGAATACAGGGGGCCTGATAATATGGGCTACCATAAAAAAGGTGATATCTCTATAGGGCATCTCCGGTTATCTATTTTAGACTTAGATGTTCGATCAAATCAACCTTATGTCTATGAAGATTATATAATGACTTATAATGGAGAAATTTATAATTTTAAAGAAATAAGAGCAGAGTTAGAAACTTTTGGTTATTCTTTTGAAACCTCTAGTGATACCGAGGTTTTAATAAAAGGATATGCAAAATGGGGGAAAGATATTTTACAAAAATTAAACGGCATGTTTGCTTTTGCAATTTATGATGTTTTAAAAGAAGAAGTATTTTGTGCTAGAGATAGAGTAGGAGTGAAACCTTTTTATTATTATTTAAAAGATGGCTGTTTTGAAATTTGTAGTCAATTAGGCCCTTTAATAAATAGAGAAAGTGAATTAAATGAAGAAGCGATTTCTATTTATTTAGATTGTGGTTATGTTCCTAGTCCTTTTTCAATCTTAAAAAATGTTTATAAACTGTCACCTGGTAAAAGTTTAACTTTTAATTTAAAAAGAAAAACACATAAAATTGAAACATATTGGGATTTGAAAGACGTAAAGGAAACGAAAATCACATATAATGATGCTAAGAAGGAGTTACATGATTTGTTAAAAGATGCTGTTAAAATCCGTATGGAATCAGATGTACCTTTGGGGTCTTTTTTGTCTGGAGGTATCGATTCTGCACTAGTGTCTGCTATTGCGTCTAAAGTTTCAAAGACAAAGTTAAATACCTATACTATAGGTTTTGAGGATAAAAAATTTGATGAAAGTAATTTAGCTAGACGATTTTCGGATGTTATAGGGTCTAATCATATAGAAACTACATGTAAAGTAGATGAAGTATTGGAAATGCTGCCTAAATTAATAGATGTTTACGACGAGCCTTTTGCAGATAGCTCTGCCTTACCTTCTTTGTTATTGAACTCAGTTACTAAACAAAATGTTTCTGTAGCATTATCAGGTGATGGAGGTGATGAGAGTTTTATAGGATATCATCATTTTGATATGCTTAAACGTTTTCAGAAAATAGAAAAAATACCTTTTTTTATAAGAAAAATGACTAGTAAATTAAATCTTAAGAATTTTCTTAATTTAAGATCAGAAAGTATTAGCGTTATTTTAAACGCAAAACAATCAGATGATTTTATCTGGGAAGTCTTTACTGGTTTTAATAGGCTGCAACTTCATTCAGATTTATATAAATGGCAAGATAATTATGAGGATTATCGCGGATGGTCGAAAGATGCGATCCAGAGAATGGCTGATTTAAATATAAAACTATGGTTAGAGAATGATAGTAATGTTAAGGTAGATAGAGCAAGTATGGCTTTTTCTATGGAGATTAGGAGTCCTTTTCTTGACTATAGAATTATAGAGTTTGCAAGAACTTTACCTATTAATTACCGATTTAATGATGGAGTAAAAAAACGGATATTAAAAGATATCTTAGCAGAATATATATCACCAAAAGATTTTAATGTTCCTAAAAAAGGATTTTCTATCCCAATAGGGAATTGGATAAAAGGAGAATTAAAAACAGAAATGGATGCAACCTTGACAGATGAATTTCTTAATTCAGTTCCTAATCTTGATATTAACAAATTTAAATCACAAATGAAGATGCATATGGAGAATAAATTTGATTATTCATTCAATATATGGAAATTATACTTGTTGGCAAAATGGGTTATACGTTTTGAGTATAAACAAAAAGAATTAGTTTAATAGATTAAAACTAAATCAAAAATGAAATCAAATTTTGTTCAAAAACGAGCTTCTTTTTTATATATAATATGTCTTTTAATACTTTTTTATTTAAAGCCTGCATTAAGTACTCCTCTTAATGGAGCACTGATGTCTAGTATTTTAATTGTATATATATTTGCTATTGTTGTACATTTTTTAAGTAATGATAAATCTAATTGGTTGCGGTTAGATGTTTTTTTCTTATTAGGTTTTACAATTGTTCATTTACAGTGGCCTATTATGTATGCTTTTAGTAATATTATACCAGAGAATTATTGGCGAATTTTTGTAGATGATCAATTGGTTAATTATACGACATGGCTCTCTGTACTTGGTGGTGTTTTTTTTCTAATTGGATTTAATTTATTAAAGACGAAAAAGAAACCGCTAAGTTTTATCCCTGTTTATAATTATAAAAAACTATTATACTTTACAGTCATCTCTTTTGTAATGTTTCTTGCTTTAGCAGGAAGTAGTTTTTTATCAGGGAGTGTATATAAAGGAGAAGGAGGAGGTACAGCTGGTGCTGGAATTTCAAAATATTTAGCTTTACTCTATCAGGTAGGTTTAACAGTGTTAACAGCTATTATTATATATCAAAATAAAGATAAATATAAGGGTAATTTATTTAAATGGTTTTTAGGGTTGGATAAAATGTATCTGAGTGTTTTGATTGTTTATGTTCTACTTTTTCTAGCTATAGGAGATCGAAGTGGTCCGTTAGCTATAAGTTTGACTATTTTAATATTGATTGCAAATTTTGTCAGAAAATTTAAGTTTTATGAAGTTGTTATTATAGCTGTAGTAGGAGGGGTTTTGATGACTATTATAGGTTTGGGAAGAAGCGAGTCATCAGGTATTGATATACTGTCATCAGGAGCTGATAAGTACTCTAATAACACTAGTTATGATACTACGCTAGAATTAGCTAATAGCTACAGAACTTTGAATACAGGTGTTGCTCATGTGCCTGAAAAGCATGATTATTTTTATGGATCGCTATGGGTTGCCGATCTTTTATCTCCATTACCATTTGCTCAATCTTTATATTTAGAGATTACAGATAAAGAATCTTACGAAATTGGAACGGCTACCTATATTACATATTTGGTTTATGGTAAAAACTCTCCATCAGGAGAAGGGACTTCTATAATCGTAGATATATATCTTAATTTTGGCCTTGTAGGTGTTATTTTTTTTATGTTCATTTTAGGATTGTTTTTAAAAAAAATAAGTTTAGAGAATAAAAGTCCTTCTAGTATAAAATGGGTGTTTTTGATTTCAATTTTAGGAGGAATGTCTTTGTATTATTCTAGATCAAGTTATTTATTTGTTTTACGAGATGTTATTTGGGGAATATTATTTTTAAAATTTTTTGTTAAAATAAAAAGGCGAGGCTATGATGAAAAAAATACTACATATTTATAGACGTCTTTTTTGGAGTCAAGAGCGGTATGCAAGATTTATAGGCGTATCCATAGGGAGTAGATGTAATATTCAAAATGTTAATTTTGGATCAGAACCTTATCTGATAGAGATTGGTAATCATGTTCAGGTTACTTCAGGGACAAAATTTTTCACCCATGGAGCAGCTTGGGTTTTTAGGGATAAATATCCTGATATTGATTTTTTTGGAAAAATAAAAGTAGGAGATAATGTTTATATAGGAAATAATGCATTGATTTTAGCAGGTGTCACTATTGGTTCTAATGTAATTGTAGCAGCAGGTTCTGTAGTAACAAAAAGTGTTCCTGATTTCAAAATTGTAGGAGGTAACCCTGCTCGAGTTATTGGAGATGTTGATACTTTTGAAAAAGAATATGCCGTATATAATGTGAAAACAAAAGGAATGAGTTACGAAGAAAAGAAACGTAAATTATTATCATTGACTAACGATGAATTTATCATAAAATGAAGATTTTTCTAGTCATACCGACTCTTAAGCAAGGAGGAGCAGAGCGAATTATGCATGAGTTAGCCAATAACTTTAATTTGTTAGGTCATGAAGTGCATCTTTGTTTATTAACAAACAGGAAGGTGTTTTATGTGCCAGATCGAGGTGTTCATATACATCGCTTAGGATTTGAGAATAAAAATCATTTACAAAAAAAGATTTCAGAGTTGAAAACCTTTTATAAGTTAAGACAACTAATGGTTGATATAGGACCTGATGTTGTGTTAAGCTTTATGGATAAATATAATGTGCTAACTATTTTAGCTAGTCGTTTTTTAAACCTAAAAGTGTTTGTTTCGGATAGAAGTAACCCTAAAAAAACGATATCACCAATACTTCAGTTTTTAAAAAGATTGACTTATAAACACGCTACAGGAATCGTTGCGCAAACCTCTTTGGCGAAAGAGATTATTTTTGAATTGACCAATAATCCAAATATAAAAGTAATATCAAATCCCTTAAAGCATCTTGAGTTTTACCCTGAGATAAAAAGAGAACGATTAATTATAAATGTAGGGCGTTTAGTTCCTGAAAAAGGTCAGAAATATTTGATTGAAGCTTTTTCAAAACTATCAAATACCGATTGGAAACTTGTTATTTTAGGAGATGGCACCTTAAAAGGAGCGCTTAAGAATCAAATAAAGATGTTAGGTCTTGAAGATCGCGTTATTATGCCAGGTTCAGTAAGAAATGTTGATGAATGGTTAGCACGTTCTTCTATATTTGCTTTTCCATCAGTTTCAGAAGGTTTTCCTAATGCATTGGTTGAAGCGATGGGGGCAGGATTACCATGTGTTAGTTTTGATTGTGATGCTGGGCCAAAAGATATTATTGTAAATAATGAAAATGGTTTTTTAATTGAGACACGAAATATTGCCGCTTTTACGGAACATTTAAATACATTATGTTCGGATGTAACATTGAGGACAAAAGTTGGAGCACAAGCTTTGAAAATAAGTGAGCGATTAGATGGAAAAGTTATAACTAATGAATACTTAAACTTTTTTAACCCAAAAGATACTTAATATGCGACTAGGGATTGATGCATCAAATATAGGAGGCGGAGGTGGCATTACTCATCTTAAAGAGCTTTTAAGTGCTTTAGCGGTTTCAAGCGATCAGTTTGGAATTGTTGAATTGACGGTTTTTAGCTCTCAAAAAGTTTTGGATTTATTA
>CAKZKZ010000192.1 GCA_937124495.1 uncultured Dokdonia sp.
AAGCTGAGGCAGAAGCAAATGCAGATGCTGATAAGAAAGCAAAAGAAACTGCAGATAAGATTAATGAAGCAGATGGAATGATCTTCCAGACAGAAAAGCAGCTAAAAGAATTTGGAGATAAATTATCTGATGATAAGAAAAAACCAATTGAAGATGCACTTGAAGAATTAAAAGCAGCTTTTGAAACAAAATCTGTAGATGCAATAACACCAGCACTTGATAAAATCAATGAAGCATGGAAAGTTGCCTCTGAAGAGATGTATAAAGCACAAGCGGAAGCTCAAGGAGGTGCAGGAGATGCACAACCAGGACCAGATGCACAAGCAGAAGCAGGTGGTGATGAGTCAAGTGACGTAGAAGATGTTGATTTTGAAGAAGTAAAATAATCAGAGAACCGCTTTTGCAAAAACGGAAGCGTATGAACCTGGTGTCCCAAGCTCGTCTTGGGGTTTACTCAATAATTATAATTAAGAATCCCTGTAACTTTTGTTACAGGGATTTTTTTTGTTCTGCTTTCGCGAAAGCAAAAGATATCATTCATAATGACCAGCGTACTTTAGTTTTAGATCATTTGAAAAAATTTAGTAACAATCCAGAAATAGCTTTTGACTCAAAAACAATAAAGGAAAATCAACTTTTGTGGGAAGAGGAGCCATTAAAGGAAGTCTTGTGTTTTGAAGAAGTGTATACTATCAGAAAAGATATAGCACCTGATTTAAAAATTGATAAAGTTCTTGATGAAGGCATAAAAAGGATACTGCTGAAGAGAAAACAAGAGTTTAATGGTAATGTTAAAGAAGCATTTTCTAATCTTGATAAAAATCCTATATGGCTCAATAAAGAGAAAAGAATATCTATAAAACGGGTTACTATTACAGGAGTAAGTAATGCAGAGCCTTTACATTATAAAAAAGATCATTTAGGGAACCCTATTCTAAATAAAAACAAAGAGAAGATTCCTGTAGATTATGTGAGTTTAGGTAATAATCATCACGTAGCTATATATAGAGATCTTAAAGGAAAACTACAAGAAAAAGTAGTTTCTCTTTTTGAAGCAGTAGAGCGTGTTAATCAAAAATTACCTATCATAGATAAAGAATATAATATCCATTTAGGTTGGGAATTTTTGTTTACGATGAAGCAAAATGAAATGTTTGTTTTGTCGTCAGATGAATTTGATGTTACTACTATTGATCTATTGGATGAAAAAAATACTACACTAATTTCTTCACATTTATTTAGAGTTCAAAAAATAGCTACAAAAAATTATGTTTTTCGCCATCATTTAGAAACAGAATTAATCGATTTAAAAGAGACAAGAGGAATTACTTGGGAAAGTATTAGAAGTACAGAGCCATTAAATAATCTTGTAAAAGTTAGATTAGATCATACAGGTAAAATTGTTCAAGTAGGAGAATATTAAAAAATAGTATAATGATTAAACGCACTCTTTTTTTTGGGAATCCAGCGTATCTCAGTACAAAAAATGGACAATTAGTGGTAAGTTATCCTGATGAAGCTAAAAAGCAAAAGACTGTTCCTATTGAAGACTTAGGGTATATTGTGTTAGAAGACCCTCAAATTACAATTACGAATGGACTCATGATGAAACTTGTCCAGAACAAAACGGCTGTCATCACCTGTGACAAAAAGCATCTGCCATGTGCCCTATTACAACCGCTCGTAGGGCATACCGAACAAACAGAACGGATGCGAGATCAACTCAATGCAAGTCTACCTCTCAAAAAAAATCTATGGCAACAAACCATACAGATAAAAATTGAAAATCAAGCGAATCATTTGCTTTCGCGAAAGCGTAACGCACTAAAACTAAAACGATGGGCTAAAGAAGTAAGAAG
>CAKZKZ010000193.1 GCA_937124495.1 uncultured Dokdonia sp.
TTCAGAATACGGGTAGCTCGTTACTGTATCACTACAAGTTGTTCCTGGATTATCTAAATAAAAATCATAGGTCGTTTGTAACACATCTATTGGATCTACTGCAAATGCAGTTTTACTTACATTAAGATCTACGGTTAAATGTCCATAATTGGTATATAAGTCTTCTACTTTTGCGACACGTAAAAATGCCGACTTAGAACTTGTTTGATTCCCTGTACAAGAAGTCTGTGCTCCTATGCGTTTTGCTCCTTGCATAGCCGCCATTAGCTTATCTGCCAGCGTTCCTGTAGTTTCGAGAAACCCAGTTTCCATATCATCTAATACATCTTGTGATAGAAGGATATTTCCTTGGATAGCATAATTAGGTCCAACAATATGGTTGGCAACACTACCATTACTACTTCCTGTAAATCCAACAGCTCTTGGAGTTCCGCCTGGACCGCCTATTAAATCTACAATTCCGTATTGTCTTGTTTGATGTTGCGTATCATTGTCCATCAACCAATCCAAGATTTCTTGTGGAGAATCACCAGCTTCCATTCTGGCTCTTGCTTGTGCCTGAATTTCAAAGGTAAAAAAGGATTGCGTGTGGATACCTCCTACTCCTAAAATGATATCACTTATGACAAGGGCTCCTTCTTCGCCATTGAGATCATCTATATCTAAACAGGTAGCCCCTGCACTTCCTATTTCTCCTGTAGCTGGATCTACTGCTACAATAGAAAAGGTATGTTGCGCATAGCTATAACTCGAAAATATGAATATTAAAAAAGCGGTAAGTAATTTTTGTTGGTTGATAAAGCAATTCATTTTTTTTAAAATTAAATAGGTTATAATTCACGATATGTAACACCAAAACCATTAAAACTACAAAATCCCTAACCTCCAATATGACTAGACGATCATTGAGGTATATTCATTTTTAAAAACAATTAGGTATTTTTTCTTATAGCTATGTAACGATTAATGGGTTTTCATTTTAAAACAATTGAAAAATAAAAACTCCTACCTCAAAACTCGTTTCATTTACTGGTTTTCTAAAAGAAGTTGACTTTCTTCATTAAACTCTTCTTTGTTGAGTTCGGTGATGTTGTATACGCTTTCGCGAAAGCGTACGAAGTATGTATAAAAAAATCCCCCTTTTTAACTAAGCGTAGTTAAAAAGAGGGATTATAGTATATACTATTTTTGTACTATCGTTTAAACAAGATTTTCACTCTCTTCAATTCTCCATCTACAATAATCTTCAAGAAGTAGAATCCACGATTTAGATCACTTAGATCATAATTAAACGTGTTTTGACCTTCTTCTAATTGTTCTTGTGTCTCAAAAACAATATTTCCATAAAAATTATAGATTACAATATCTGCTGGAGTATCATTATTCACATTAAAACGAACATTCAACTGATCGCGGAATGGATTAGGAAATGCACGAAGTTGTGTCACAAATATTTCATCTGAGTTCTCACAAGACCCTAGCGTACCTCCTCTATTTAAGAGTCTCTGTACGGCTTGTTCAGGTACACAAATAGTATGACCATTAAAGCATATCTCTACTTTAGGTCGGTTAGGATTATTACCACAACTAACGTCTATTACTTCAACATTGATGGTCGCTGTTTCTGAACATCCATTGGCATCTGTAACCGTTATCGTATATGGAGTGGTTGCCTCAGGGCAAACTTCAATAGAAGTCGTTGTTTCACCAGTGCTCCATTCATAAGAATATGGAGCTGTTCCTCCAATAACAGTACTTACTTCTAAAGTGGTACACGCTGAAGGTCCATAACCCAAGTACACCGTCGTATCATCTGAAGTCACAAATTCTATAGGATCTGACCCTTCTATTAAGACCATTTCCATTTGCGTATTTCCTAATGCATCGGTTACTGTTACATCATACGTGCCTGCTCCTAGATTTACAGCCGTTTGCGTAGTCTGTCCATCACTCCACAAATAAGTATATGGTATAATTCCTCCTGAAACTGTAATTGTAGCCGTTCCATCTGCCGCTCCATTACAGGTCGCGTCTGTAGACGTAATTCCTACCAATTCGAAAGCACTTAATTGTAAGCTCGCAGACACAGGAAAGTGATCAGAAGCAGTTTGGGCATAGGTATTATTATAAAACTCATAATGCACGCGAACAGATTGATCAATGTAATTATCATCTAATTCGTCTGTAATTGCAATATGATCAATCATATTTTCTCTAAAGACAAAAGATCTAAATCCAGCATCACTTAAAGCACGTGTAACAATCGTATAATTAATTGTATCGTCTGAGTACTCTTCAAAACTCGTAATGGTCGATGGAATATCTGCTACAGTAACATCTACATCATCATTATAATCTCCTAAAAGGATTAAGTTAGCGTTAGCATATTGAGCGTCTAATGTGTCTTTCAAGACCTCAACATCATACTTACGCATATCGTATCTATTCTGAGCACCTGTGCTTCCATTTGCTCTAGCATGTAGTGCTACCACATTATAAGGTTCTGTTACGCCATCAATAACAACATCTGCTGTTAATAAAAATGGAAGTCTTCCACTCGCATAAAAACGATCGGTGGTACTTGGATAGTCTACTAATGCAGAGTCATCACCACCATTATAAAGCGGATGAATAGATTCTAATAATACTTTTGTCGTTACATTTGTCACGGTAGCTGTATTATAAATAAAACCTACTTTTTGTTTCACACCCGGATCATTCGGCCTTGATGTAGCTTCAGAAAGCACAAAATCATACCCTGGTAATTCATTGACCATCGTTTCAAACAATACATCATCTGCAATCTCTTGGACAGCATAAATATCTGCGTTTAGTTCCATGATCACCGCTTTGGCGGCATCCTTCTGAATAGCATCTGAATCTGGACTTCCTGCCGCTGGAGAATTTGATTCATCTCCAAACCACTCGATATTCCAAGTAACTACGTCTAATGTATTTTCTTTAGGAACTACAATTGGTGGTGTTGGTGGTATGTATGGACCAACGCAAGGCAGATCGGCTGCACTTCTTGGTAATAATTGGAAGTTTTCAAAAAATCTACCTACAACTCCAACTACTTCTGCACAGGTTTCTGGTTGACCAAGACCTACTATCTCGGCTACGTCATTATCTATTCTTATTGCTCCAGTACCACTAAGGTCTGTCAAGGTATAATTTGAATTTCCGAAAAGAATATCTCCTGGAGTTGGGAAATCAACATCTACAATTCGTACCAACTCAGCTGGATGATTGCCTAATTCAGCTAACGTAATGGTTAATGGTGTGATCGGTACATTAGGAAGTCCGTTATTCTCCACAGAAGAAACGGCACTTATCTGAATCTGATCATTGAAAGCACTTCTCGTACCTGTTACTGTGATAGAATCACCTACAGCAAATACACCATCTCCGTGTACCATTTCGTCAAAAATAGCTATTCCAGCAGTACTGTCTTGTAAATACGCAGATCCAGAAAATTGATCGGATACGGTTAAGACTCCACTAACTGTTACCAATTCACTTATCGTAGCATTTCTTGCATCTAAAATCGAAATTGGATCTGGTGCCGGAATGACAGCGCCATTCTCAGTTCCAGGTGTTGGTGTCGCTTGTGTATATGTAGCTGTGTTTCTTGCTCCTCCTTGTCCGTTAGGAATTCTTTGGTTGGATTGACCATCTTTATTTCCCAATTCACCTTCATTGATTTGTGCCTGTCCTGCATTCAATAGAACAAGTAGTTCAGCATCATCAGCATCGCTCGTATCATACACTAAAGCATCAATCAATCCAGCAGTTGTCACTGCAGTTCCGTTCGGAAAACTAGTGGCATCACCTTCATATAATCCTGCTGCATCTGCTCCGTTTTGGAAGGTATTGTTAGGTACAACAAAATCTACATTGGCCACTGCTGAGTTCCCCATGACAAAGTATCCATCAGCATTGGTTGTAAATCCATCCAAATCAAAAGCATTATAGCTAGCATCTCCATTCCCATTATACAATACAATGACAAATCCAGATAAAGAGGTATTCCCAGTTCCACCGTCATAAAGCTCTATGAATTCCAGTGTATCGCTTCCAGCTGTATCTGCATCCAATTCATTGATAACTAAAGTCACTGGAACAACCGCATTCGTATTTGAAGCTCCTGGTGTTGGTATCGCCGATACATAAGTAGACGTATTTCTAGCGCCTCCTGAACCATTGGCAAAACGTTGTACAGAGTGTGCATCTTTGTCTCCTGCGTCATCTTCATTTATTTGAGGTTCGCCAGCATTTAGCAAGGCTAATAATTCTGCATCGTCGCTATCGTTTGTATCATATACCAACGCATCCAATAAATTGGTTGTTGTCACTGCCGTTCCGCTTGGGAAATCAGTGCTATCTCCTGTATAGAGTCCAGCAGCATCAGCTCCGTTTTGTATTCCCTTCCTCGCCCTTCCGATAGAAACATTCGGAACCTCTGCTTTACCAATCACAACATACCCTCCAGCATTGGTCGTCTGACCATCTCAATCGTAAGAAGCATAACTTAAGTT
>CAKZKZ010000194.1 GCA_937124495.1 uncultured Dokdonia sp.
AAAAGTATTGAAATTAATAAGGTTCAAGGAGATGAAATTGGCAATATAACCCCTCTTTTAAATATTGCTTGGACATACATTGATGAAAATTTGGCAGATGATGCTATCCCTTATCTTCTTCAAGTCGAAAAATTATTTGAAAAAGATACATTGTATGCAAGAGATATTGCTGGATTAAAAACATTGTTTGGTAGATACCATACTCAAAAAGGGAATTACGAACTAGCAGAACAGGCATTCAAAGAGGTAGAAAATGCACTAAAACAGGAAAAATTTCCTTCTGGATCTTTAGAGTTTTATAAACATTACGGAAAACTCTCTGAAATTCAAGGGAATTATGAGAAAGCGTATGGATTATTAAAGAAAGCAAAGGAGCTTGATGAAAAAAAGTTTAAAGCCGATAAATTAAGAGAAATCCACGCAGCCAGTGCCCGTTTCAATATTAAAGAATTCGAGCGCACTATTGCTTCTGCTGAGAAGGAGCAGATTATTAATGATAAGCTTATTGAAAAATCTAAAGACTTACGTAATATATTTATTATTGCCTCTATTATTCTACTAATTGCCTTGATTGCTATCTTTTTTGCTTTCAAATCCAGGAAAAAATATATTAAACGTTTGCACGAAAAAAATAATCAGTTGATGATTGCTAAGGATAATGCTGAACGATTATCACAGCTTAAAACACAATTTTTCTCTACCGTTAGTCATGAATTACGCACACCTTTATATGGCGTTATTGGACTTGCTTCTATTTTACTAGAGGACGGAGCTGCCAACAATAAAGAAGATCTTAAATCCTTAAAGTTTTCGGCAGATTATTTACTCGCTCTTATTAATGATGTTCTTCTCATCAATAAGATGGATGCAAATGGAATCACATTAGAAAAAACATCCTATCGATTATCTAGCCTTGCGAAAAGTATTACGCGCTCTTTTGAGTTTAGCTTAGAACAAAATAATAACAAAATTCATTTACATATAGATAAAAATTTACCTGACAAACAAGTTGGAGATTATGTAAGACTCTCTCAAATACTTATGAATCTTATAGGTAATGCTATAAAATTTAATGAAGATGGGAATATCTGGGTTTCTATTGATCTTATAGAAAGAACCAAAAAAGGGTTATACACAACAAAATTTACGATTAAAGATGATGGTATTGGTATTCCCATAAGTAAGCAAAAAACAATCTTTGAAGAATTCTCTCAAGTAGAAAATCGAAATTATAATTATCAAGGAACAGGACTTGGATTACCTATCGTAAAAAAGCTTTTGACTTTATATGACAGTCAAATAACGCTAGAAAGTGATATGGGTAAAGGCTCAATATTTACCTTCACTATCAATCTGGAAGCTAATACCTCTGATGAGAATAAAGAGGAAAAAGAAAACTATAAAGAAGGAGATGCTATTCATATTTTTGAAAACCTCCATATTCTAGTAGTAGATGACAATCGCATTAATCAAAAGATTACTCAAAAAATTCTAAAAAAGCGTCAGTTTAGATGCTCTCTTGCAGATGATGGTGAGCAAGCAATTGCGCTTGTAAAAGAAAACAATTATGATCTTATTCTTATGGATATCCACATGCCTAAGGTAGATGGTGTCGAAGCGACAAAAGCCATTAGAAAATTTAATAAAAAGGTTCCTATTGTAGCCCTTACTGCTGTAGAACTAGATGAAATGCGAGCAACAATTATGAACTCTGGAATGAATGATATCATATTAAAACCTTACGACATCTCCCAGTTTTTGACTACGATATTACGTAATTTAAACAACGCGTTTATAAAGTCTAAATCCTAAATATCACCTACCACCCACTATAGTCAGGAGGAACAATATCATTTAAATTAAGATATACAATAACTTGTCCTCGATGATGTGTAAGGTGATCCTGAAGTAAATTTAATATTTGAAGCTTAGATTTAGGACCTGCAAAAAAGTCTACTGTTATTTTTAACTCTTCTAAAGGAGTCTGCTCAATAAGCTTGTGTACGTCATCAAAAGATTTTTTTAATGCATTAATAATCTCTTGTTTGCTTTGTGGTGTATTTTGAGAAAGTGATTTTCTGTCAAATTCTTTAGAAGAAAAATAAGTATTCCCTAACCAAAGCATATTACCTCTCATATGTAATAATTGGGCTCCAAAATTCATTTCCCGTTCCGTAGGAGCATATGCATATTTATCTTCTGGCATTGCCTCTGCTATAGCAATTAAATAATTTTTAGAGTTATTCCATTTTTCAAGAAAAGCATCTTTTGGATTGTCTTGTTGACCGTACGTAATCGTTGTTAATACGCATAGTATCATAAATACTATTTTATTCATTTGATTCTTTATTTTCATCTAATAACCCCAACCCTTTTGCTCTCTTTTCCCAGTTTTTTCTGGCAAGTGTTTGTAAATCTGCTACACGATCACTCTCATCCATAATCTCTAACCCTAATAGGGTTTCAATAACATCTTCCATCGTAACCAAACCGCTGGTACTTCCATATTCATCAACGACTAATGCAATATGATTTTTTGATGATATCAGCTCTTCAAAAAGAGCTGGAATAGGTAGATTACGGTTTGTAATCATAATAGGGCGTTGTATATCTTCTAAGGTTTTTTGATGGTTATCCAGTGCCATTTCTCTATATACTTCACTCTTTAAAACAATACCCGTTATATGATCTATATTGTTATCATAAACAGGAATTCTAGAAAAACGTAGTTCTTGATTTTCTTTAAAAAAATCACTTATAGTCATTTTTGATGAAGCTGTTTTCATTACTGTACGAGGCGTCATTACATCTTTTGTAAGTACATCCTTAAACGTAAGTAAGTTATTTAAAATTTTACCTTCTGATTCTTCAAAAACACCTTCGTCGCTAGCCATTTGAGCCATTGCCGTGAAATCTTCTCTACTTAAAACACTTCCTCCATGCCCTTTTCCTCCAACAAGTTTTGTCGTGCGTTGTAATAACCAAAGAATCCCTGTCCATTTAAGAGGAAAAATAAGCACTTTAAGGGCTTTCTCTGTAAAGTTTGCAAGTTGTTTCCAATACGTTGCTCCAATTGTTTTAGGTATAATTTCTGAAGCAACGAGTATAAGAAATGTCATGATTCCAGAAACCAATCCTACAAAGTTGATTCCTATAAAATCAAAATTAGGATATAAATCCGCAGCCACTTTACCTACCATCATCGCTCCCACCGTGTGAGCTAGTGTATTTAAAGTAAGTATTGCAATTAGAGGTTTATCTACATCTTTTTTCAATTCTTCAAGACGAGACGCATATGCTTTACCTTCATTTTTTTTTATATTAATGAATGTGGGTGATACACTTAGTAGTACCGCTTCGAGGATGGAGCATAAAAAAGAAAAGAAAATTGAAATAGTTGCCCAAAAAAGGAGTTGACCCATAACGTATAAAACTGTTTTTGTAAAGGTATATAAATTGAAATTAATTTATATACAGAAAACGAGTTGGTATTATTAAGAGAAGAAAAGTGATTTTTTATATAAAAAAGAAAGCTTCTAAAATAAGATGTATCAACTATTAAAAGATATTGTTAATGATTAAAAATCTATATTTTGTTTCTTAAATTTTGCGCATAAAAAAAGGCGGAAAGTTCCACCTTTTTTTGCCCCAAATCTACCATGAACTTAACCTACTTATGCTATGGCTTTGCTAATATAGCACTGATTTACAACCGTACAACATCTTTTAGACCAACTACACGATTTTTAGACCAAATACACAAATAATTGTGTGATTTGTGATTTACTTATGATCAATCTAGTAGGCTCGCGCACTATTTCCTTCCATATAATTTATAAAAGCACGATTTACAACACGATTTCCACCATTGGTCGGATAATCTCCTGTAAAATACCAATCTCCTAAATTTTTAGGACATGCTTTATGCAGATTTTCTACTGTTTGATAAATGATCTCTACTTCAGGTTGTACTGTTTCATCTATTAATAGTTCTGAAATTTTTGCAGAGATTTCTTTATCTGTAAAAGGTGCATAAATTTCTTTTACAAAATTTTGTACGTTCTTATCTTTAAAGTCTACTTGTGATTTACATTTTTCATAAACTTGAGTAATGATAGCTGACTTTCCATTTTCTTTAAGAAGTGCTATAGCCGCTCTAAAAGCAATGAAGTCTTCTAATTTTGCCATATCAATACCATAACAATCCGGATAACGTATTTGTGGTGCAGAAGACACTACAATAATCTTTTCAGGATTAAGACGAGCCATCATTTTAATAATACTCTTCTTAAGTGTTGTTCCTCTTACGATACTGTCATCTATGATAACAAGTTTATCTTCTGGTTCAATAACACCATACGTTACATCATATACGTGAGCAACTAGATCATCGCGACTACTATCTTCTGTAATAAACGTTCTGAGTTTTGCATCTTTTATAGCAATCTTTTCTGTTCTCAGTTTTCGCGAAAGTATACGCTCTATGGCTTCCTTATCTAGATTTTCTTTTGCAGCTAGTATCTCTTCTCCTTTTTGTCTATTAAGCTCATCTTGAGCAGCTTCTACAAGTCCATAAAAAGAAGTTTCTGCCGTATTAGGGATGAAACTAAACACAGCATTTTTAGTATCATGATTTATGCTTTTAAGCACTTCTGGCATTAATAGTCTTCCAAGTAATTTACGCTCTTTATAGATCTCTGCATCACTCCCTCTTGAAAAATAAATGCGTTCAAACGAGCATGCTTTTCGCGTAAGCGGTTCTAATACTTTTTTAATCTTTAGCTGCCCATTTTTCTTTACGATAAGTGCACTCCCAGGATCAAGCTCTTTTACGTCTTCAAAGTCAACGTTAAATGCTGTTTGAATAACAGGGCGCTCACTAGCAACAACAGCAACCTCATCATCCTCATAATAATATGCTGGACGAATTCCCGCTGGATCTCTTAATACAAAAGCATCACCATGACCCAAAAGACCTACCATCGCATATCCTCCATCCCAATCTTTTGAAGCTCTTTTTAATATTTTTTCAACCTTTAAGCGTTCAGCAATTTGAGGAGAAGCTTGTTGCTTATTATATCCTTCTTTCTTTAATTTCTTATATAGTTTTGCTACCTCATCATCTAGGAAATGACCGATCTTTTCCATGACAGTAATGGTATCTGCATGTTCTTTGGGATGCTGTCCTAATGAAACCAGCTTATCAAAAAGCGTACTTACATTGGTCATATTAAAATTACCCGCAACAATAAGATTACGATGCATCCAATTATTTTGTCTTAAAAAAGGATGTACACTCTCCACACTATTCTTTCCAAAAGTTCCATAACGCACATGTCCTAAAAGAACCTCTCCAAGGTATGGTACATTACTCTTTTGCCAATCCACATCATCTTTGCGATCTGGGTTTTCTGTCATCACCTCATTAATACGCCCATTAATCTGTGCAAAGATATCTTGTATAGGCTGTTGCTCTGTAGATCGTTGTCTTGATATATAACGTTCTCCTGGAGCCATGTCTAATTTAATACTAGCAAAACCAGCTCCGTCTTGACCACGGTTATGCTGCTTCTCCATCATTAAATACATTTTATTTACTCCATAAAATGCAGTGCCATATTTCTCTTTATAAAAAGAAAGCGGCTTTTTTAATCGTATTAGGGCGATTCCACATTCATGCTTTATTGCGTCACTCATAGTAGGTTACTTTAATAGTAAAAGCAAATGCGCCCCAAATTTTGGGGCGCATAAGTATTAATTAAGTTCTATTTCAAACTGCGTAAGTTGTTTAAACTGTTGCAAGCGTTTTCTTATTTCTTCGGCGGTTACATTTTCCAGCCGTTCTGTTCCAAATTTTTCTACAGTAAAAGAAGCAAGGCATGATCCATAAATCAAGGCTTGTTTCATGTTTTCAAAAGTAATGTCGCCACTACGCGCTAAGAAGCCTGCAAATCCTCCTGCAAAGGTATCTCCTGCTCCTGTAGGGTCAAATACTTCTTCTAGTGGCAAAGCTGGTGCAAAAAACACTTCCTCATTATGAAAAATTAATGCGCCATGTTCTCCTTTTTTAATCACTACATACTTAGGCCCCATTTCTTGAATCTTACGGGCTGCAGTAACTAAAGAGTATTCACCACTCAATTGACGAGCTTCTTTATCATTTATGGTAATAACGTCTACTTTTTTAAGTGTTGTCTTAAGTTCATCTAGTGCAATATCCATCCAGAAGTTCATCGTATCTAAGATAACGAGTTTAGGATTTTTCATTTGCTCTATCACACTTAATTGTACTGTAGGTTGTAAATTTCCTAACATAACAATTTCTGCATCTTGATATGCAGCAGGAACTTTAGGACTAAAATCTCCAAGCGTATTTAATTCTGTTACTAACGTATCACGAGTATTCATATCATTATGATATTTACCACTCCAGAAAAAGGTTTTTCCACCTTTTACAACTTCAAGTCCATCTAAGTTGATATTTCTATTAGCTAAAAGGTCCATGTATTCTTGTGGAAAATCCTCTCCAACAACAGAAACAATAGCTGTATCTACATTTTTAAATTGTGATGCACAAAGGCCTATATAGGTAGCAGCTCCACCTAAAATTTTGTCTGTTTTGCCAAAAGGTGTTTCAATAGCATCAAAAGCACAACTACCAACAATAACTAATTTACTCATCTATTTTTTTTGCAAAGATATAGTTTTAAAGAAAAAGAAAAACAGGAAATTTTGGTTCAATTTTAAGTCCTTTTTTTATACGAATCTAATTTGCGGTGTAATTCTGTAAATGTCTTAAAGGGTCCCTTCACAATAAGAGGGTTTACAATAATAGCAGGAACACTTCCTCCTGGATCCATATGTATTTGTTGTGTGGCTCTTATGCCGCTATCTACTCGTTCTAACAACCAAGATCCAGAGAGTTTTTCTATACGTAAACAATTATCCCTAATAGCAAGCACATCAGAAACGGGCTCTATAGATAATACGATTTTATCTTCTGTTTGTTCAACAAGTTTTAACTCTGTTACAACATCTCTATCTGATAAAGGCCAAGGCATTTCTTGTTTATAATAAAAAAAACGAGAATCCTTAGAGCCATTAAGAATACGATAACTCACATTAGGTTTACTGTCTGGGGTATATGTAGGAGCATCATATATCGCTCCTAAAAGCTCTTCAAATGTTGTATCTATAATAGTTATTGCTTTAAATTCTTTAAAAGGATTATCAGCAAATGCACGCGTATAAACTTCTATATTATTTTTCGTTTTTTTAAGCTTCCATTTCTTTGGAGTACTCGTAGGTAGTAAAATAAAAAAAGTAAGATAAAAAATTGTCTTCATAATGTTCCATTAGTAGAAAAAAGGACAAAAAATTACACTATGATCTTATTAAACTCATTATTTCCTTCCAAAGTCTGCAGGAATCTCTCCCCAAGCTTTTGTTTCCCATTTTACAATCGTAGTAGTATAAGTATTAGTTTTAAGCCATTGTTCGGCACGACGTACAAGATCATATACATCTTTATTACGAGCGCTTTCTTGAAGTTTTGTATTGCAGGCTTTCTTCTTTACCCATCCTATGGCTATACGAGAATCCGAATAAATAATACGATCACTTCCTATTTTCTTGAGATACGCAAGTCCATGTACCAATGCTAGAAACTCTCCTATATTATTAGTACCCTGCTTAAAAGGTCCTTGATGAAAAAGCTGTTTTACGGTTTGAGTATCTACACCTCTATATTCCATAACTCCTGGATTTCCAGAACTCGCAGCATCTACAGCGATAGAATATAAATTGGGTTCTCCATACTTAGCTTTTTCTTCGGCCGTAAGTATTTTCTTTTTTTTAGAAGATCCTTTTACGTCTGCATAGTCTTTATTATACGCTATTTTTGCCTCTGCAAAAGTGGAGAAAGATTTATATTGAGCTCCTGCATAGCCGTCTGTCATGGCCTTACAATCTTTCCAAGTAAGATAAATACCAGGCTTCTTACCTTGCCAAACCACGTAAAACTTTTCTTTCTTTTTACTCATCTCTATGCCCACATAAGCGGGTATCTTTTTATTTCCGCGAAAGCGAAAATCTCATCATTATAATGTACCAAATAATAGCTTAGCGATCACTATTGGGAAAGGTTTATGCTCTAATTGATGCACTTTTTGGGCAATCGATTCTGGAGTGTCTTCTTGTATCACTTCTACTTTTTCTTGAAAGAGATATGCTCCTTTATCATATTCAGGTGTCACTTTATGTATGGTGATCCCTGTATAGGTTTTTTTATCCTTATTCGCTTTCGCGAAAGCGTATACAGCCTCATGTACATGCCTTCCATACATACCTTTTCCTCCAAAATCAGGTAATAATGCTGGATGAATGTTTATTATTTGATCTGGAAACAGATTAATTATTTTTTCTGGAAAAAGCCATAAAAATCCTGCCAATACAATTAAATCAGGTTGAATAGCTTCTAAAAGATGTGACACATGAGCGGTGTCATAAAATGCTGTTCTATTAAAACTAATAGCGCTTATTTTATGACTATTTGCCCGTTCTAAAACTTTGGCATCCTTGTTGTTACTGAGCACCTGCACGACTTGAGCATCCGTACGACCCTTAAAATGATTTATAATACGTTGGGCATTTGTACCGTTACCCGAAGCAAAAATTACAATACGTTTCATATATGTATGATACTGTTATAATGTGCAAAACAAACGATTATTATTAACAATTTGAAGGTTTTTTGTAGAGAAATTCTTTATTATTTACGTAAATTACCTTCATATTTTTGTGGCAATAGTTGTCAAACCATAAAGGTTTGTTATTTTTGCCACTTAATTAAAAATTAAATATTAGAAATTATGTCAGACATTGCATCAAGAGTAAAGGCGATTATCGTAGACAAATTAGGTGTAGACGAGAACGAAGTTGTAACCGAAGCTAGCTTCACAAACGACTTAGGTGCCGATTCACTAGACACTGTTGAACTTATTATGGAATTTGAAAAAGAATTTGATATTCAAATCCCAGACGATCAAGCAGAGAACATTGCTACCGTAGGTCAAGCAATATCATATATAGAAGAGGCAAAATAAGTCTTATTATTTATGGAGTTAAAGCGAGTAGTAGTTACTGGACTTGGTGCACTTACACCAATAGGAAATAATATTCAAGAGTACTGGGATGGACTATCTTCAGGAAAAAGTGGGTGTGCTCCTATTACCTATTTTGATACCGAAAAGTTCAAGACAAAATTTGCTTGTGAACTTAAAAACTTTAACGCTCTAGACCACTTTAACCGTAAGGAAGCTAGAAAGTTAGACAGATTTGCCCAGTATGCATTGGTGGCTTCAGACGAAGCCATCAATGATGCTGGTATCGACTTAGAAAAGGTTGATAAATTCAGAGTAGGTGTTATTTGGGGTGCTGGAATAGGCGGGCTAGAAACATTTCAAAATGAAGTGATCAATTTTGCCGAAGGAGATGGAACCCCACGATTTAATCCTTTTTTCATTCCTAAAATGATTGCAGATATTGCCCCTGGTAATATTTCTATCAAGCATGGCTTTATGGGACCTAATTATACAACGGTCTCTGCGTGTGCTTCTTCTGCAAATGCCATGATAGATGCTATGAACTATATTCGTTTAGGGCATTGTGATATCATAGTAACTGGTGGAAGTGAAGCTGCTGTAACACAAGCAGGAATGGGAGGGTTTAATGCAATGCATGCATTATCCACAAGAAATGAAGACGCACAAGCAGCATCAAGACCTTTTGATGCAACACGTGATGGTTTTGTTTTAGGAGAAGGTGCTGGAGCATTAATATTAGAAGACTATGAGCATGCAAAAGCAAGAGGCGCTCACATCTATGCTGAAGTTTTAGGTGGAGGAATGTCTAGTGACGCATACCATATGACTGCACCACACCCTGATGGAATTGGTGTAGAAAGAGTAATGCATAATTGTCTTAATGATGCTGGATTAAGTCCAGAAGATGTAGACCATATTAATACACACGGAACATCTACTCCTTTAGGAGATGTTGCCGAACTGAAAGCGATCTCTAAAGTTTTTGGAGATCACGCAAAAAGCATCAATATTAATTCTACAAAATCTATGACTGGACACCTTTTAGGTGCCGCAGGAGCTATAGAAGCTATTGCTTCTATCTTAGCTATGAAGCATAGCTTAGTGCCTCCTACTATTAATCATAGTGTTGTAGACGAACGTATTGATCCTTCATTTAATCTTACTTTAAATGAAGCACAACCTAAAGAAATTAATATAGCAATGAGCAATACCTTTGGTTTTGGGGGTCATAATGCTTGTGTGTTATTTAAAAAAATAGACGCTTAACACTATGAGCGCCATAAAAAAAATATTTTCTTCCCGTTCAGATACGAACGGGATTTTTTTTATGCGTATGCAAAGTATCCTTGGGTTTAAACCTAAAGATATTTCACATTATGAAAAAGCATTTACACATAGATCATTAGGTCTTAAAAAAAAGGATGGTAATCCTTTAAACTATGAACGATTAGAGTTTTTAGGCGATGCCATGCTTGGTGCTGTTATTGCTGCTCACCTTTTTGAAGCTGTTCAAGGGGGTAATGAAGGCTATCTTACAAAAATGCGTTCAAAAGTTGTTAGTAGAAAACACTTAAATGAATTAGGTAGCGACCTCAATTTATTACGTTATATAAAAGCTAATATTCCAAAAGAAAATTTTGGTGTCAATATTCATGGAAATCTTTTTGAAGCTCTTATTGGTGCTATATACTTAGATCGAGGATATTCGTATTGTGAAAAGTTTATATATAAACGTGTTATTAATCCTTACGTAGATATAGAAAAGCTTGAAGGTCGTATTATAAGCTACAAAAGCGTCCTTATTGAATGGTGTCAAAAAGAAAAAAAGACATTTAAGTTTGATACTTTTGAAGATACTGGAAAAGATACTGTAAAACATTTTGGTGTTAGACTATATATCGATGACGAAGTGATTGCAAAAGCAAGAGCTACTTCTAAGAAAAAAGCTGAAGAAATAGCCTCTAAACGATCTTTTTATGTGTTTCAGAGGCAAATAGAAAACAAATAAGCTTATTTGTTAAGATTTTATTTACATTTGTTTTTCAATAGAGCCCTAACTCTTTATGTACTTTCGCTTACCAAAAAAATATTATTCTGTTTTTGCGTTATTTGCTATTGTAAGTAGTGTTCTTGTATTTTGGGCTGATTCTTACGTTACTGAAAAAGAAAAGTTAAACAGGGAGATACGTTTAGAAAAACTTAATAAAAAGACAGCATCAGATCTTCAAAATGAGCTCAACAACTATGCTGTTCTAATGTCTGGCATACGATCTTATGTAAAACTTTCTGATGAATTTCCGTCGCAAGACAAACTCCATACTTTTATAAATCATCAATTATCCAGCCTTCCCATAGATCATAGTTATATCATATCTTATGTAGATACAACCCATTTTTTTAAGTACTCATTTACTAAAGATCAAATCGATCCGAGTCATCTTATAGGCACTTCCATTAAAAACCTTATAAATGAAAAAGGGATTCGAGTCATGGAAAAAAAGCTAGAAAAGTATGACTACGTAGCGTTCAATCCATATAATATTGTAGAAGGGCGTGTGGGGTTACCCATTGCATTTAAAGCCCAAAACAGTCAAAATAGTAGTCTTGGGTATTTTTCTATTATAAAAGATTTTAAGCCCATTATTGATCATGTGTACCGTAATATAGACACTTCTAAATATGCTTTTAGATTTAAAACCTCTACTGGGATTGAATTTGATAGAGAACGCGTATATGATGGTAAAAAAATATACAATACGCAAGAAGATCATCAATATTGGAGAAACTTCGAAATACAAGATGAAAATTTCATAAAGACTCAAATACCTTTTTTTAATAAGAAATTTATCATAGAAACTGCCTATAAAGAACCCTACAAAAGAAACCCTAGATTATTATTCTTAATGGTATTATGGTATACACTTCTCTTAAGTTTCATGCTATTTATTATCATTCAACTATATATCTATAAGCGTAAAAATAGAATAATAGCTAGGCAAAAAAAGGAGTTATCTGAAGTTATTGCAACAAAAAACAAGTTCTTTACAATTATTGCTCATGACCTTAGGAGTCCTCTCGCATCTGTTATTAATTTTTTAGATCTTCTAAAAGAAGAGCAAAATCAGAATAATCAAACGAGTAAAATTATAAATGCTTTAAAAGATTCTAGTAAAAACAGCCTTTCCCTTTTAGATAATTTACTAAAATGGTCAAAAATACAAACAGGTAAAATTCATTACCAACCTCAAAAAATAGATGTTCTTACAATTACAAAAGATCAA
This sequence comes from uncultured Dokdonia sp., assembly GCA_937124495.1. GTDB lineage: Bacteria > Bacteroidota > Bacteroidia > Flavobacteriales > Flavobacteriaceae > Dokdonia. The sequence goes on from CAKZKZ010000194.1 coordinate 12,386, forward strand.
ATAAAAATCCAGAAACAACAAGCACTTAGAAAAAACATACACATTGTCATAGAAGCTAGTACAGACATTAAAGTGATGGCTGATAAAAATATGATTGCTACGATTATTCGTAATTTGTTATCAAACGCTATTAAGTATTCTCATGAACAAGGAATTATCGTTATAGAGCTAAACAAAATAGATTCTTCTTTCTCTTTTAGTATTGAAGACAGTGGTATTGGTATTCCTGAAGAATACAAAGACTCTCTTTTTGATGTAACTAAAATAACGACTCAAAAAGGAACTATACAAGAAAAAGGATCTGGGCTAGGTTTAATCTTATCAAAATACTTTATAGAAGTTCACAATGGAACCTTATCTATAGAAAGTGTTCATAACAAAGGAACCATTGCTTCTTTCACACTTCCTATATAAAATTCTCTATCTAACGCCTTAACTCAAACGTTTGCGTATCTTTTTATATAAGATTGTGGCATATATCCATAGACCATAATACTAGTTTTATGTATCTTTAAATTTCGTAGTGACGTTATGGGGACATTCAAATTAGTATTAGAAGATGATTTTGGGTATGACTTTACGCTTATTGCTATTCATGGAGCTATAGAGCCATATTACCTTGCCTATTTACTCAATCATCATCTAAAACTCAGACTTAAAAGGAGTAAAAATGATTTAACGATAAGTCATGATATTATATCTGCAAAGTTTCCCATATATGAGTATCATAATGAACAACAATACACAACCTATCACCTCTTTAATAATCATACAAAAATAACAAAGGAGCGTGATAATAGTCTTTCAAGTCTATTTGAATCTGAAACGTCTACAGAAAGACGTTTCTTTCTAGAAGATTTACCTCGTGTAGATTATTTATTGAAAATAAGTGAAGAAGGGAGTGGTTTTATGGAAACAAAAACACTAAAAGCACTTAACCAAATATCACAAATTGTTACTGCGTATACTGTTGATATAAATCAACTTAAAAGAAAAGAAAACCTAATTTTTGAATAATGCCAACTAGAAAAAAAACCAAAATTGTTGCTACCCTAGGCCCTGCTACAAGTACTGAAAAAGTACTTTTAAAAATGATGCAAGAGGGAGTTGATGTTTTTAGAATTAACTTTTCACACGCCGATTATGAAGACGTCACAGAACGTATCCAAATGATCAGAACACTGAGTGAAAAACACAAACACAACACATCTATTCTTGCAGATCTCCAAGGTCCTAAGCTAAGAGTAGGGCGTATGAAGGAAGAGGTTGTTGTAAATCCTGGTGATAAAATCACATTTTCTACAAAAGAAGAATTTGAAGGAACGAAGGATAGAGTCTATATGAACTATCAGAAGTTTCCTCAAGATGTAAAAAAAGGAGAACGTATTCTACTAGATGATGGTAAACTGATGTTTGAAGTTTTAAAAACAGATGGCAAATATGAAGTAGAAGCCAAAGTTATTCAGGGAGGGCCACTACGTTCAAAAAAGGGTGTAAATCTCCCTAATACAAATATTTCTTTGCCTGCATTAACAGAAAAAGATGTAAAAGATGCCATTTTTGCTATAGGTCAAAAAGTAGATTGGTTAGCACTTTCTTTTGTTCGTCATGCAGATGACTTAAAACAACTTCAAGCAATAATAGATGAGCATTCTGAACATAAGATTCCTATTATAGCAAAAATTGAAAAACCTGAGGCTGTAGAAAATATAGACAAAATTGTTGCTTATTGTGATGGATTAATGGTTGCCCGTGGAGATTTAGGTGTAGAGATTCCGGCAGAAGAAGTTCCGCTTATTCAGAAAAAACTTGTATTAAGAGCTAAAAAAGCTCGTATTCCAGTGATTATTGCCACTCAAATGATGGAGACTATGATTTCTAGTCTTACACCTACTCGTGCAGAGGTAAATGATGTTGCAAACTCTGTAATGGATGGTGCAGATGCTGTAATGCTTAGTGGAGAGACCTCTGTAGGTCAATATCCAGTTCAAGTAATACAAAAAATGACTTCTATTCTTAAAAATGTTGAAGATTCTGATCTTATTCAAGTGCCTCAAGATCCGCCTCATATTCGTACAAAAAGATATATTACAAAGGCTATCTGTTATCATGCTGCACACATGGCAAATGAGATAAGTGCAAAAGCAATCTCAACACTAACAAATAGTGGGTATACAGCATTCCAAATATCTGCATGGAGGCCACAATCTCATATTTTAGTATTTACATCAAACAAACGTATCTTAACACAACTTAATCTTTTATGGGGTGTAAAAGCTATTTTTTATGATAAGTATGTAAGTACAGATGAGACTGTAGAAGATGTAAATCAAATCGCTTTTGATATGGGGTTTGTAAAAAAAGGAGATATGCTTATTAATCTAGCAGCCATGCCTATTATAGACAAAGGAATGGTAAACACGCTACGTGTATCTGAAGTATAATCATCTAGATAAAAACTAAAAAAAGCGTTCTAATGAACGCTTTTTTTATGCTTTAAAATGAATATGATTACTTAGAAAACTCCACTTCTTTTACTACAATTGTTTTTTTGTCTTTTGTAATGGTAACACTTCTGTTATAATCCCTTAATTGGTATGTATAAATTATAGATGTTATTTCTGATGTCGCGTCTCTATTCACTGCTATTTCATCTTTAAATATTTTTTCTCTTTTATTGCTATTGGCAATTACTTCAGATTTTTTCTTTTTAATAAGGTCCGGTTGTAAACTTCTAGGTAAATCAAATAATTCTTTCGTAATTCTATACGCTTCTGTCCAGTTGGATGTAGGTAATTCTATACGTGTTGTCATACCATATGTATCACCTTTAGGGTTTTTAATCTTCGTTACCTTTACTACATGGTCTTTTGTAGAAATACGTTTTGCATAGCCTTCTACAGACTCTCCATCTTGGGGAGGTGCAAGTTGTGTAAGATATCCATCAAAAACAAAGCCTCTAGCTCCTTGATATTCTACTTCAATCATATCTCCTGTAATTCCAGAAATAGTCATTGTTGTGTGCTCTGGAGAGCTTAGGTGTTTTACTTGTGCCCCATAAGGAAGTGTCAATATCTTTTTTGAGCGTAGATTCGTGCCAGATCGTAAAGAAAGACCACTGGTAGCATTTACATAAAATACGGGGGCTAAAGGCGCTTCAATGGCCGTATCTAATTGGGCTAATAGTGGTTTTTGAGAAGTAACTTCACTTTTTGTTTCTAAGGAAGTAGATTTACTTTTTGATGTAGCTTCTTTTGGATTGTTTGTGCAGCTGGTGAGTAAAATAGTTGCTGTGGCGATTGCTGTGATGATCATCTTCATAATAAATAGGTTTTAGTTAAACATTTTATTACGAAACACACATAACGTGCCATTATTTTAATCATTTGTGTTAAAAAAATGATAATTATATAAAATTTTAACTTAAATGAAAGTGATTTTTGATTAAAATTGAAATCCTATAGCAATAAACCATTCTCCTGCTTTTATTTCAGGACTATATGTATACTTTAATTCAAGAGGACCTAAAAAAGTATCCATGCCGTATCCTAAAGCATATCCTGTAAAATCTGGACTCGTAAGCCACTCTTCTGAAGAAAAAAGATTGTAACCTGCATTAGCTACTTGTACCCCTACATTAAAATGATTCTTTTTGATAAATTCATAATCTAAAGAAAGTCCTGCCTTTACATAACCATCACCAGCTATACTTATAAAATCATATCCATAAAAAGGAACTATATTATTAATCTTTTTATTTCCATAACCACCTATAAGAAAATCAAGAGATCGCACGTCTTCTCCACCTAACTTAAATCCTCCACTTAGTTCTGTCTGAAACGTCCATTTCTGAGTAATACTTGCCGCATACAAGAAATAAGCATTTGCTATAGAAAACTCTGTAAAATTATTATTGAAATCGGAAGAAAATAACGTCAAATCAAAATCACCATCAAAATAAATACCTGATTTTGGGAAGTATTTATGATCTAAAGAGTCATATCGTAACTGCCCATACGCTCCAAAGAAATGGCTTTTTTCAAAGACAGATCCTGGAATATCATCATCGTCATCGTCTACCGTTTCGGTTTCTATATCAAGGAATTTATGTTGCACTCCTAAATCCAACGAAAATTGTTTAACAAAAAGTGTCTGTAAATACAATTGATTCGTAAGATCTTGATAGTCTAATGTTACCCTATTGAGTCCAGATAAATCCGCACCACTCACCTCTTCTACAAGTCGGGCACTTACCCCTTTATCAAATGTATTATATGTAGATCTTAATCCTACACTCCAATAATATCCCTTATCGATATAGTAATTAAATGCATATCGTATATTATCTCCTACAATAAGATCAAACGTAGCAATATCATTATCAAAAAGCACTCGTTTTCTAGTGTAATTGATAAGTGCTGCACTGCGGTACAAATCATCATAATGTATTCCTAAACCTATAGACTGTTTACTTTTAGATTCTTGAACATCTAATTGTAATAATGTTCCTTCTGGGATTTTTTGAAAATGGTAGCCTATACGATCAAAATTTTCGGTTGCAGATAAGTTATTAATTCCGTTACTAAAACGTTCGTAGCTTAATGTCACGGGAGGATCTAATTGTAGTTTTCCTAAGATATATGATCGTGTATACTCTTTATTTCCTCTCAATACTACGGCATCTATTCTAAGACTATCTTTTAATTTAGGTTGTATTCGCTTTCGCGAAAGCGAACCCTGTTTCAACGCAATTTCTTTTAATGCATCAAACTGTTTTAACGCTTCTGCTTCTCCTCGGTCAATAATAACATTTTTTTGATCAAAATCTACTACGGTAAACTCTTCGACATTTGGGCGTATATACACATCTGTACTATCGCGTTTTCCTTCCATTTCTTTGATCGTACGATAGTTATTAATTTGTAAAAAGATATCAGGTGCAGTTGTCAATTTATCTCTTTTACGAAGCCCGTCTTGGACATCGACTCCTATAATAATATCGACTCCTTTTGCCTTAAGTTCGTTTACAGGATAATTATTGACAACACCTCCATCTATAAGAATCCGATCTCCTAAAGTAACAGGCTTAAACAAAGTAGGTAAAGCGCTACTTGCACTTAAAGCTTCGGGTAAAAAACCAGTATCAAGGATCACTTGTTCTGCTTTTTCTATATCGGTTGCTACACAGAAAAAAGGAATAGGTAAGTGCGTAAAATCTTCTGTCTTACTTACGTGTTCTAAGAGTCTTATTAATAAATTATAGGTGTTTTGTCCTTTTGAAATAGATTGCGGCAAAGAGAGTTTAAAATTGTCAAAAGGCAAGGAGATAGCATACTTTTCTGAAGCTTCTTTTTCATAAAATGTCTTTGCCTTACGAGGCAATTCATCTTGAATAACAGTACTAAAATCTACCGCTCTAAAGAGAGAATCTAGCTGCGTAGCGTTGTA
>CAKZKZ010000195.1 GCA_937124495.1 uncultured Dokdonia sp.
AGGTCAACGACGATATATCGAAACTTTTTCTGCCTATGCACGACAATTTTTAGGAGGATTAGAACGTCCAGATGTAGATAAAATTCAAGGTCTTTCCCCTGTTATTGCTATAGAACAAAAAACCACGAGTAAAAGTCCAAGATCTACAGTAGGAACCATTACTGAGATTTATGATTTTTTACGCCTCTTGTATGCCAGAGCTAGTGATGCCTATAGCTACAATACAGGCGAAAAGATGGTCAGTTATACTGATGATCAAATTAAAGATTTAATTATCAAGACTTTTAATGGGAAGCGCATCAATATACTCGCGCCTATTGTACGTTCTCGTAAAGGGCATTATAGAGAACTATTTGAGCAAATTGCAAAACAAGGCTTTGTAAAAGTACGCGTAGATGGAGAAGTACGGGATATTGTAAAAGGCATGAAAGTCGATCGCTATAAAACGCATGATATAGAAATCGTTATTGATCGACTTGCTATTCAATCTAATACTGAAGATGATAAACGCTTGCGCGAAAGCATCAACACAGCCATGTACCACGGCGATGATGTTTTGATCGTGTTAGAACAAGATACAGAAGAAGTTCGCTACTTCAGCCGAAACTTAATGTGTCCATCGACTGGAATATCATATCCAAATCCAGAACCAAATAATTTTTCTTTTAATTCACCCAAAGGTGCATGCCCTAAGTGTAATGGTATTGGAGAACTCTATGAAGTAAACGTAGATAAAATCATTCCAGATAAAAAGAAATCTATTAAAAATGGAGGATTAGAACCTCACGGACCTCATAAACACAACTGGATATTTAAGCAACTACAACTCATTGCAGATCGATTTGATTTTAAACTCACCGATCCTATAGAAAAGGTTCCGAAAGAAGCTCTAGAGTTTATTTTTTATGGAGGGAATGAAAAATTCTCCATTCAATCTAAAGAACTAGGCGTTACTCGTGACTATAAAATAGATTTTGAAGGAGTTGCCAATTTCATAGAAAACACTTTTAATACTAGCGAGTCAACTTCCTTAAAACGTTGGGCAAAAGGATATATGGACAAGATTTCATGTCCAGAATGTGAAGGCTCTAGATTGCGTAAAGAATCTTTATTCTTTAAAGTAGAAAACAAGAGCATTTCAGATCTTGCTCACATGGACATTCTAGAGTTGCAAGAATGGTTTTCAGCATTAGAGACAAAGCTTTCTGAAAAACAAATCAAAATTGCTTCTGAGGTGGTCAAGGAAATTAAAACGAGGATTCAGTTTTTAGTTGACGTAGGACTTACCTACTTATCATTACACCGTAGTTCTAAATCGTTATCAGGAGGAGAAGCTCAGCGTATTCGATTAGCCACGCAAATAGGATCACAATTGGTAGGTGTGCTCTATATTCTTGATGAACCTAGTATAGGATTACATCAGCGTGACAATCAAAAATTAATCAATTCATTGATTTCACTTAGAGATATCGGAAATTCTGTTATTGTTGTAGAGCATGATAAAGACATGATAGAACGTGCAGACCATGTTATCGATATTGGCCCAAGAGCGGGTAAATATGGTGGTGAAATCATAAGCGAAGGAACTCCAAAAGAGTTATTAACGCATAATACACTTACAGCTCAGTATCTTAATGGAGAAAAAGAAATTTCAATTCCTGAAAAACGCAGAGCAGGTAACGGAAAAACAATAGAACTTAAGGGAGCCACAGGAAATAACCTGAAAAACGTCAATATTTCTATTCCTTTAGGAAAGATGGTGGCAGTTACAGGGGTTTCTGGAAGTGGAAAGTCTACACTCATTAATGAAACCCTCTACCCTATCATGAATGCCCATTACTTTAATGGCGTTAAAAAACCAATGCCGTATAAAAGTATCAAAGGATTGGATAACTGTGACAAAGTAATTGACATCAATCAATCCCCTATTGGAAGAACTCCACGTTCTAACCCAGCAACATATACAGGCGCATTTAGTGAGATTAGATCCCTATTTGCAAAAACCCCTGAAGCCCTTATTCGTGGCTATAAACCAGGACGTTTTAGTTTTAATGTCACTGGAGGGCGTTGTGAGACCTGTAAAGGAGGGGGATTACGTGTTATTGAAATGAACTTCCTTCCAGATGTATATGTAGAGTGTGAAACCTGTCAAGGAAAACGTTTTAATAGAGAAACACTAGAAATACGTTATAAAGGAAAATCAATCGCTGATGTTCTGGAAATGACCATACGTGAATCCACAGAGTTTTTTGAACACATCCCAAAAATTTACAGAAAACTTAAAACAATTAAAGATGTTGGGTTAGGATATATTACCTTAGGGCAGCAATCTACTACCCTATCTGGAGGAGAAGCCCAACGTATCAAATTGGCTACTGAATTAAGCAAGCGTGATACAGGAAATACATTTTATATTCTGGATGAACCAACAACAGGATTGCATTTTGAAGATATACGTGTTTTAATGGAGGTCTTGAATAGACTGGTAGATAAAGGCAATACGATCTTAATTATAGAACATAATCTGGATGTTGTAAAAATAGCCGATTATATTATAGATATTGGGTATGAAGGCGGAAAAGGTGGCGGTGAAGTTGTCGCCAAAGGAACCCCTGAACAATTGATCAAAAACAAAAAGAGTTATACCGCTCAATTTTTAAAAAAAGAAATGAATCACACAGTAACGATATAAATGTTACTTTTAAAATATACATACAAATATGACGATGCATAGCCAAACAAGACCTAAAGGTTGGAATGAAAATAAAACAAATGATTCTTGGGCAATATTTAAGATTGTAGGAGAGTTTGTAAACGGATTTGAAAAAATGAGCCAAATAGGACCTTGTGTATCTATATTTGGAAGTGCCCGCACCAAGCCTGAAGATCCTTATTATAAACTCACGGTAGATGTATCTCAAAAAATAGCCGAAAATGGATATGGTGTCATCACTGGAGGTGGTCCAGGAATCATGGAAGCTGGAAATAAAGGTGCACACCTCGCGGGTGGTACTTCGGTAGGATTGAACATAGAACTTCCATTTGAGCAACATGACAATCCATATATCGATAGTGATAAGAGCCTAGATTTTGATTACTTCTTTGTACGTAAAGTAATGTTTGTAAAATATTCACAAGGATTTGTTGTCATGCCGGGAGGTTTTGGAACTTTAGATGAGCTTTTTGAAGCGATCACTTTGATACAAACTCATAAAATCCAAAAGTTCCCAATTATCTTGGTAGGAACAGAATTCTGGAGTGGCTTATTAGACTGGGTAAAAACTACATTACTAGACAAGTTCGGAAATATTAGCGCAAAAGATATAGCCCTTATTCACTTAGTAGATACACCTGAAGAAGTCATAGACGTCCTAAATAATTTCTATGAAAAATATCAATTAAGCCCTAACTTCTAATCGATAACACATTAACTATTATTTATGAAATAAGCAGTGTAGTTTGGCTTAGAACTTGTTAAACAACAAATATATTCTGAATAGAATAGGTATGCTTTTATAAATATTTACTAGTATCATATCTAAAAAAACATATCTTTAAGCAAAAACTTCTAACGCTACCCTATCAAATGATGTCAGAAATGAATTAAAAGAAATGACATTGTATGTAACCTTTTGAAATTATAATTCTTTGTTGAAAAATCTCCTTACTATCTTTTTATGTTGGTGCTTTCTATGCACAAGTGCTATAGCACAAAATACCATTGGAGTAAATGCGCGTTTATTACCTGATGAAGATACTATTGAAATTACACAAACCATCACGTATCAAAATACGACTCAGGATACTTTACATACGATTTATCTTAATGATTGGGCACATAGTTTTTCTTCTAAAGAAACTGCCCTTGCGGTTAGATTTGCCGAAGATTTTGAGAAAAAGTTTCACTTAGCAAAAGAAGAAGAAAGAGGACATACAACCATCAAATCTATCTATGATGGTACTACTTATTTACAGTATAAAAGATTAGAAAATGCTCAAGATATTATAGAAATATCACTTAAAGAAGCCTTACTCCCAAATGCATCTTATAATCTTAAGCTTATATATAAAGTCAAACTCCCGTATGCACGATTTACAAATTATGGAGTCACCAAGACCAAAGATTACAATCTGAGATACTGGTATATCACTCCAGCTATATATGATGGCAAATGGCAATATTATAGCAATAAAAATTTGGTAGACCGTTACTATCCAAATAGTGATATTCAAATTACATTTTCATTCCCAAAAGAGTATGAGATTATTTCAGATTTTGAGACTCGTGTAGAGAATACTTCATATAACACTAAGGACAAAATAGCCATTCTTAATGGTAAAGATCGTATTAATCCAAGAGTCTATCTTACTCAAAATTCAGATTTCAAAAAAGTTGAAACTGATTTTTTAACCTTACATTCAAATATTGAGGATAGACAAATAGGCGATCCAATTCGAGCACTTATCATAGATCGTATCGCTGGATTTATGAAAGAGAATCTAGGAGAATATCCCCATGAAACTTTACTCATTACAAAACTTGATTATAAAGAAAATCAAGTCTACGGATTAAATCAATTACCAAATTTTATACGCCCATTTCCTGATGGTTTTCAGTATGAAATTAAGCTCGTAAAAACGATCATTAATAAATATGTAGACAATACATTATTGGTAAACCCTAGAATGGATAGATGGATCATAGATGGAATTAAAGTTCATCTTATGCAACGATACATCGACACTTTCTATCCTGATTTAAAAGTAGTAGGAAACTTAGATAAATATTGGTTAGTACGACAATTTTACCTTTCTAAGCTAGAGTTTAATGATCAGTACAACCTTATGTATATGAACATAGCGAGGCTTAATCTAGATCAGCCATTATCTAAACCCTATGATTCACTTATTAAATACAATGTCCAAATTGCAAATTCTTATAAAAGTGGTGCTGGACTTACCTACCTAGGAGACTTCTTAGAAAATGATATTGTAAAAAATACCATCAAAGAATTTTACGCAAACTACAACCTACAACAAGGCATCAGTTCTAAAGACTTTGAAGCACTCATTCGTAAAAATTCTAACAAAGATGTAGATTGGTTTTTTAATGAATATATCACCACTAGACGTAAGCTAGATTTTAAAATAAAGAATTCAAAAAGAGAAGGAGACTCCTTGCATGTCACCATTAAGAATAAAAGAGATAACCCTGCCCCTGTCTCTGTATATGGATTAAAAGATGGAGAAGTCGTTTCAAAAACATGGGTAGAAAATATACAAAAGACCAAAACAATAGCACTTGCGGCAGATAGCATTGATAGAGTTGTATTAAACTATGACCAAATCATTCCAGAATATAATCTTAGAGACAGTTATCACAACCCTAAAGGCTTTCTAGGAATCAATAAACCTATCCAATTAAAATTCCTACAAGACTTTGAAAACCCTTCAAAAAATCAAGCCTTTATTATTCCTACCGTAGAATTTAATATCTATGACGGATTAAGTCCAGGTCTTAAATTATATAATAATACCATACTTCGTAAAAATTTTAGATACAAGCTAGAACCTCAATTTGGATTACGCTCTAAAGCTATTATAGGAAAAGCCTCATTATCTTACACACATTTCTTAGAAGACAGCAATCTCTTTAGTATACGCTACGGAGTTTCAGGAAACAGATCTTCTTTTGGACCAGACCTATTCTTTGAACGCTTTGTTCCTTTTTTAAACTTTGGTTTCAAACCAAAGGATTTCAGAAAAAATAGAGGCTCCAATTTATCAACTCGATTTGTGCGTGTGCAACGAGATGAAGATTTTAGACAAGAATCACAAGATCCAGATTATTCGGTATTCAATTTGCGCTTTTCCCATTTTGACCGTGCCATCATTAATACGATAAGCTATAATACAGATTTACAAATAGCTAAAGATTTTAGCAAGCTCTCTGCTACCTTCTTTTACAGACATTTATACCTAAGTAATCGCCAACTAAATTTACGTTTTTATGCAGGTGCCTTTCTAAGAAACAAAACAAGAGAAAGTGGCGACTTTTTCAGTTTTGCACTGGATAGACCTACAGATTATCTGTTTGATTTTAATTATTATGGTCGATCTGAAGACAGTGGTATCTTTAGTCAGCAATTTATTTTTGCCGAAGGTGGTTTTAAATCCAATCTAGAACCTGCCTTTGCAAATGAGTGGATTACTTCCATTAATGCCAGTACCACAATCTGGAAATACATATACGCTTATGGTGATGTAGGACTTGTTAAAAATAGAGGATTAGATCTTGAACCTGTATATGATTCAGGAATTCAAGTAAGCCTTTTGGATGATTTCTTTGAAATATTCCTCCCTGTATATTCTAATCTAGGGTGGGAAATTGCACAACCTAATTACGATCAAAAAATACGTTTTATCGTTTCTTTAGACATAGATACCTTGATTCGTCTTTTTCAACGTAGATGGTACTAATATTGAAACAATTACACTCATTCTAAGTCCGCTTTCGCGAAAGCGAACTTATGAGATTTACGACCACCAGAAGCGTAAAGCCGTAAAGCACATAAAACCTCTTTAAAGTTTAGTGATTTCTTAATGAAAACCCAATTATTTGTTTTTTTTTGAAATATTCTCACTGAAACTCAGACTATATTAAATTATATTCAATTTGTTAACGCATAACGCCCTTGCTTTTGAGGGTAGTTTTTTGTAATTTTGCACAATATTTTACACGACATCCTATGGCATCAACTGAGACTCAAAATACAAAGCTATCTTTTGAAGATTTTAAAGAATCTGTACTGGCAGATTATAAAATAGCCGTTACGAGTCGTGAATGTAGCCTATTAGGAAGACGTGAAGTGCTTACTGGAAAAGCAAAATTTGGCATCTTTGGTGATGGAAAAGAATTACCTCAACTAGCGTGGGCACGTGCCTTCAAAAATGGAGATTTTAGATCTGGATATTATAGAGACCAAACCTTTATGATGGCTATAGATCATCTTACTATAGAACAGTTTTTTGCAGGGCTCTATGCACATACAGATATAGACTTTGATCCCATGAGTGCAGGAAAGCAAATGGGAGGCCATTTTGCAACACACAGTTTAGATACAGATGGGAACTGGAAAAACCTACTTGAACAGAAAAACTCAAGTGCAGACATCTCTCCTACTGCTGGACAAATGCCTAGATTACTAGGACTCGCACAAGCATCAAAAGTATACCGTCACGTTAAAACAACCCAAAAAGAAAACTTTTCTGAAAACGGAAATGAAGTCGCTTGGGGAACTATTGGAAACGCCAGTACAAGTGAAGGTCTCTTTTTTGAAACGATCAATGCTGCAGGAGTTTTACAAGTACCTATGGTCATTAGTGTTTGGGATGATGAATACGGAATCTCGGTACATGCAAAACACCAAACTACCAAAGAAAATCTATCAGAAATCCTTAGTGGTTTTCAAA
>CAKZKZ010000196.1 GCA_937124495.1 uncultured Dokdonia sp.
TAAATGATCAATCACAATCTATGTATAGTGAGCGATCTGTTTTTATAGATCGCTCTATACCCGAAGTCCCAACCTTAGGAATTCCTGATCAAAATACCGTATTTGACACTGATGTGGTCGAGTTTGATTGGTCGATAGGTTCAGACACTGGGAATATACAATCAGAGAGGAGTAGTGTGATCGAATTCTCAGGGACCGAAGATTTTGAGGTCCTAATAGATGCTGTAACAGTAGCTGTTTCAGAGACTACCTATACATTTACAAATACAGGGATCATCTACTGGCGTGTAAAAGTCAATGATGTTGCTGGAAACATGGGGGCGTATAGTGAGATAAAATCTTTTATGATTGATTAGTAGTGAAAAAGAAAATAAACATAGCGTTAATTATAGTGATTGCAGTTGTTTATGGAGGCATCGCACATAAGTATTTTGGAAATGCTACACCCCAAGAACAAATAATTATTGCTACACCTACGGCTAATGAATTTCCTATTCCAGATGGTATAGGGAAACAAGAAGAAGTGTTTACACTTGATCTTTCTAATAGAGATCCATTTTTAGATAAAAAATATAAAATAAAAAAAGGAACATCATCAGTATCTCAAAAACCAAAAAAAGGATCTAACACAGCAAAAAAAACTAAGGTTATGCATTGGCCAGCGATCACCTATTTGGGATTTTCAAAAAGTAACCAGCAGACAAAAAAAACAGCTATTTTAAGAGTAGATGGAAAATTATATAGGAAGAGAGAAGGAAGTATGATAGATCATATAAAAATTTTAAAAATAGTTGGAGATTCTATACACATTATGTTCAATAAAAAAGAGAAGAAATATTTTCACAAAAACGCTGAATAATAAGCATCATATACTGTATATTTATAAAAGCTTTTTAAGGAAAAAGATGATTAATTTTGATTCTTTTTTTGCCTATTTTTAACCAAATGTGGTATAAATCAGCTTTTAAATAACGTTTTTAATAACGCATACACTTTTTAAGTGCAATAATATAAATAACTGTACTTAAGATCATAACAAGTGATATAGATATCTATATTCTTGATGTTCTTACACACAATGATTACTATCCTTTTGGTATGCTCCTACCAGGAAGACACGCAAACACTAGTGATTACCGCTATGGCTTCCAAGGACAAGAACTCGATAATGAAATCAAAGGAGAAGGGAATTCTTTGAATTATAAGTATAGGATGCACGATCCTAGAGTGGGGAGGTTTTTTGCTACTGACCCGTTATTTAAAAGCTATTCTTATAATAGTCCATATGCTTTTTCTGAAAATATTGTTATTTCGCATATTGAATTAGAAGGATTAGAGAAAATAAGTTCAACTGCCTATAGAATTCAAAGAGGAGATACATTTTTTAAATTAGAAAATCAATATAGTTTACCCTCAGGCTTATTGAGTATGCTAAATCCTAATGTAAACCCTACGAATTTACAAATCACTCAAATTGTCGAATTTGCAACTAATCATGGTAATACAATTGAAGTTGGTGATAATGTTAAGGTAGAAGAAGGTAAATTTGTAGCAAGGGCAAAAGCAAAAGATATGTCGCATGAGTATTGGCAAGAACAATTTGAATTAATGAAAAGGGATTGGGATTTAGGTCACGCAAGTTGGGATCCAAATGGTTTAGCAGCTCAAACAATGGACTTTGCAGCAATTGGTATAGGAGGAACTTTAATGTTTGTTAATCCTGCAGGAGCACTTACAAGGTTTAATAATTCAACTATGAAAGTAAAAATATTAGAAACCCTTACAAGTGCTGTAACTCAAGCCATGATTAATGATGGAAATGTAAACGTAGTTGCAGCAATCTCAGATGGTTTTCTGACATTTGGAATGGCTTCAGGCACAGGGAGTTTCTTTGATTATACAGTAAATATTTATGGAGGTGAACAAAAAGGTTTTAGTAGCGTATTTGATAATTCTAAAGGCATAGATCAGGCTCTGAATGAAATGGGAAGTTCACTTATTTTTGAAAGTATAGGGCTAGGTTTAAATGCAAAACAGTTTGGTACTGATATAGATGATGTAGGTCAATTATCATATGATCAATTGGAATGGACGTTAAAAATCATGCTTCAGGTTGTCAATTACTCTAAGCAGAAAGAATTAAATGATAATGATGATAAAGTTAGACAATAAATGATATTCTTAAAAAAAAATTGGATTTACCTATTACTGGTATGTTTTATTATTTATTTATTCTTGATAAGTACGTTTAGAACCGAAAAACTCAATAGTAATAACGTAATATATACAGTAGGCAAAGTTGTTGATATAGATTATTCTGGCAAAGTTGGTGGTTATAGTTTTGTTTTTGAGTATTATATCGATGACATAAAAAATACAGGGAGAAATTTTGTAAAAAAAAACATTAATAACTATAATCAAAAAAAACTTTTAGAGAAGTATAGAGATTCTTGCTTTTTAATGAAGTATAGTTCTGATTATAATAAGTTATACGAAATCAATATTGATATTCCAGTACCAGATAGTCTTTATAATTGTAATTATTGTTCTTGGACAATTTTGCCTGAATGGGCTAAGAAATATAACGCTAAATGGGATGATTGAAAATCCCCTGCTGATCCTAGAATGCGCTACCGCTAGTTTGTAACTAGTGGAGTTATGAGTGAGCTGGTATAGAGCATAAGAGTTAAGGCAGTTTTTATAAAGCTGTTTTGTAAAGAAATAATAATAAAATACTTGCGATGCTAGTCACTACGACTTATTGTGGTGATAAGGGGACACAGTATGGTTAGTAAAGTAAGTTATATGAGCCAGATAGGGTTGCAACTATCTGGTTTTTTAAGTGAAGTATAAAAAATATTATATATGAGAGTTAGAATACTACTATTATTAATACTATGTACTTTTTTGGCACATAGTCAGGATCAGGTAAGTATTACCATGAAGAATGGAAAAGAGTTAACGGGGTATGGTAAGGTTACAGATGCTGGCGTGAAATACAAAGCACAGAAGAAAGGGAAATATAAGACTATTAAACCACTGATGATAGATAGAGTCATTGTGACTAGTGGCAAAAAGAAATTCAAAACGGTAACTCCATACGTATATCGTATATTAAAGAAAAAGGGGAGATCTAAGTTGGTTAATATGTTTTATTCTGGAGATAAAGTCGAACTTTTCACACAGCAAAAAACATATCCAGCTAGTAAAGCAGGTGGAATAGAAAGAATAGTGATCAAGTGGTATGTAAAGCGCAAAGGAGAATCTACAGCAACTCTTTTTTCCAATAATAGAGATGGAATTACAATATCGACTAGCTTTAAAAAACAGGTTAAGAGGTATTTTTCAGATTGTGAAGAATTAGTAAATAAAATAGGGAAGAAAGGATTCAGAAAAGGTAATCTTTATGAGATAGTTGATTTTTATGAAAAGAATTGTGATTCTTGAGCCACAATTCGCTACCTCCGTATTCTATGATAAAACAAATGATTATTGTTAATATTACTTGATGATATACGGACTACAATTTATTGTGGTGTTGACACTTGTTTTAGTTTAGAATTTCGGATATGATGAGCTTCCTTTCCTACTCCCACGCTCCTACTCCTCCTCTATATATAAGAAAAATATAGCATATATATCGTTTCATAATATGCCTTCTCTTCAAATTATTTTATACATTAGAGATTTAGAGATCATGAAAAAAATACAAGCTCTACTACCCCTTTTTAGGCAATTTATAAAGGATACAGAAACTGGTAAGCGATTAAAAAAGAATGGAGAACGCATTAAGAAACAATCTATAGATAATTATAGATATGTTCTTCATAATCTAGAACGATTTACAGAAAATTCTACCTTTGAACTACGAATATGTGATACTACAAAACTCACCAAACGAGAACGGTTGTCAGAGAAAAACTATTGGAAAAAGTTTTACAAAAACTTTACCAACTATCTATACAAAAATGGATGTCATGATAATTACGTAGGAGCCAATATTAAAATAATACGAGTATTCTTAAACTATCTCTCGTATGACAAAGATATATACACGGGAGACTATCACAGGCTTTTATACGTACGCAAAGAAGAAGTAGACATTCTTGTATTATCTCCGGACCAACTAAAATTTTTAATACACGATCAGTCCTTTGACACTTCATTAAAACCCATGCATAAAAGAGTAAAAGATATTTTTGTGTTTGGATGCACCACAGGGCTTCGATATTCAGATATTTTTAAATTGACAACCAAAAACTTTGAGCTACAAGGTGAACAATGGTATCTTAAAATCAAATCCCTAAAAACCAAAACATATAGCTTTATTAAACTCCCAGGATATGCCATCGCTATCTTTAAGACGTATAGATCTCGTAGTTCTAAGGCGTTGCTTTTTGGGCATTTAAGCTTGTTTAATTTTAATAAAAATCTCAAGCAAATAGGAGAACTTGCTAGTTTTACAAATGCTATAGAGCAAACCCGAGAGATACAAGGGAAAGCTGTGAAAAATAAATCGCATCATAGACAAATACGTTTTTGTGATAAAATGAGTTCACATATGATGCGTCGAACAGCCATCACTACTCTACTCATTTTAGGCATGCCAGAACATCTCGTAAGAAAAATAAGCGGTCATAGTAACACCAGTGCCTCTTTTAATAGATATGTACACTATGCACAAGCCTATATAGACCGAGAAATAGACAAAGTACATGAAAAGTTAAATACGTATTAGTCTCTTCGTTATTCCCTTAACATATATCTTAGAGGATACCGCTCAGAACAAGCAATTAAACACACACAAACCATATATTATTCTTTAAAAGTACTCGCCCTTAATATTCGCCCCCCTGATCTGTAAATCAACTATATCCTAATTTGAAACATCATCGTTCTAGTGCTTAATACTAGCTTTACTTATTACTATCCAAATTATATTTTTCAAGATGATTTTCAATATGACGTAACATAGGTGGACCACCTCCATGCATTTCACTTTCAAGGTATACTAACTCCCAATATCTTTTATCGTTAGGATCTTGATATAAAATATCCCAGCCAGAATCATCTGTAGCTACTTTAATTAAATAGTTATTTATTAATTCCTCTATCCTGACGCAATTAGCATCTTTTTTAACTTTATTATTTTGAAACTCCCATTTACCTTGAATAAGAGTTTCATCTCCTTTTATATTCATAAAAATGAATTTACAATTTAGTTATTTAACGAGTATAATGAAATTGAACGTTTTGTAATTGACTTACAAGAACATTAGGAATTGAAAAAACCTAATTCCTTCTGCTGTTCTACTGCCATTTATAAAACTTAAATTACTCCAAAACATACCTTTTAAATCATTTCTTTTTACGCTTTCGCGAAAAGTAAATTAGACTTTACCTCTTTATTTTTATTGTAATAACGGACATCGACAAAACCTTTGAAGTATTACCCGATAGTTACGCTTCACTTTCCTATGATCGGATTGCTGAGATCTTTGCAGATCGTAATCCGTTATGGTTTTGGGAAGAACTCAAAGGCATGTTAGCAACGACAAACGGAGAGCTTCTCAGATTTGTGCTTGCCTATGACATCCCTCTTGAAAAACTTATTCGCTATAGCTTGTCGGCTCGTGGATATGACAAGGAAATGAAATGGGTAGGATTTAACAAAGCCAAAGAAGTTTGGTTGGAATAATTGAATATTTTTAAACACCTGTCTTTTTAGATTGGTGTTTTTTAATGATTTAATTTATTATTTCAAGCTATGTCTTAGTTTGGGTTATCATTCATTTTGGACTATTATCATATTTTTGTATACTAGTTAACAATTTTGAGTTAAAACACATATAAATTTTCTTTTTATATATTTTGAAAGTATTATTTTAGATTAAAGTATATTTTGTAGATTTCAGCGGATAGAAGTTATATGCTCTTTATGGGGCTAGTTGTAAAATTTCAAACATGCTAGACACAAGTCTCTAAATTTGAGAAAAGATAAATAGTATATTTTTCTATTATTGGGAATTTTAATTTTAAAAGAAAGATTCAATCTATTTTACAAATAGAATTTGGACTAATATTTGTGTATAATATAATTTAAATGAATATAGAACTAAGACATAAGGTAGGTTTGGCTATACAATTGCTAGCTGATTATAAAGAATTATTAACATATGATAAAATCGCTATTCTTTTCAAAGAAAATGGCATTAATCAAATTTTGACAGATGATATTTATATTTTTTTACCAATTATTTTTTGTCAAAAACTTCTTCCAAGTGTTAATTTCCCTCAAACTTACTATGAGCAAGACATTACGGGAGACAAAGAGAAAAAGTCATTTAATGATAATGCCTCTTATAAAATTATAGAATTATCATCAGATGATTATTTTAAAAATAATCCTGACAGTGAAGTTATATTAAAAATAGCAGGCTTGAGTGCTGAATTTAAAGCTATTAATAATTTACTAATCAATGGAGGTAATTTGGAAGATGTTAAATTAACAGAAACTATTATCTTAAGATAAGATACTTTCTATATTTATTTTATCAGTTTCTTCAATACTAATGTTCAATCTTATTTTATTTAATTTGTCTTGAATATCAAGAGGAAGACTCTCTAATTTTAACTTTTTTTTTGGTTGTACTACTTTATAATAATTTGTGTCAGAAGAATTATTTAAAATAGTCTTATCAAAACCATAAACACCTTTTTTAGCCATAAAAATAAAATCAAAAAGGATTTTATTTAATTTTTGATTATCAAAAACTCCTAATATCGATTTAATTTCTTTGTTTATTTCCAGATTTTCATCGATATCAGGAGCATTATTAAAATATTCTCTTAAGTTGTAATTATTATCATTCTTAATGTGTAAAGGTATTTCTCCTCCGCCAGAAGCTATAAATCCTATAAAATTATTTTTATCTAAAAAATTTCTGTCCCTCGAAAAAAACGGTTTAAATTGCGGGGAATTAACTAAATAACATGGAAAATAAAAACCACTCCCATCAAAACATAGAAACTGAATTAAGTAGAGACTTAGGCCTACCAACTGCACTTTCTATTGGTATTGGGACAATGATTGCTGCTGGAATCTTTACCTTATCAGGTTTAGCTATTAGGAATGTAGGCTCCGCAGCTATTTTATCTTTTTTATTATTAGGTATTTTATTAGCGATTCCTGCTTGGTTTGGTTTAGCGTATCATGAGGTAGAATTGACTTCGCCTATATATATTGTCTCGTCTATTATTATTGCTTTAATTGTAGCATTTATTGCTTTAAATTTATTTTTCAAGCCTTTAAGACAATTATTAGATGAAGTTCACGCCCATGCAGTAAAAGCCCAAACAGGCATTTATAACGAATTTCAACGACAACAAAATTATATTAAAAACATTATTCAATTACGTGTTTTAAGATTAAATATCGAAGGAATAAAAAATCTTTTGGATAGCGTAAG
>CAKZKZ010000197.1 GCA_937124495.1 uncultured Dokdonia sp.
ACACCCGGACAAAACTATATGCAAACTTGGGAAGAGTGGTTAGATGTACAAAATGCAGCCGCTGTAGGTGCTCTTGAAACATACGTTCCAGGAAACACTCCTGAAGGCCGTCGATTTATATTTACACCGCGTGATCTTGCTACGTATGTACATTATGATGCATTATATGAAGCGTATTTGAATGCATGTTTAATTCTCCTAGGTAACGGAACACCATTTGATCCAGGAATTCCTTTTCAAGGAAATGATAAAATAGATCACCAACAAGGATTCGCTCATTTTGGAGGACCACATATCTTATCATTAGTGACTGAGGTTGCAACGCGTGCTTTAAAAGCCGTACGTTTCCAAAAGTATAATGTACATAGACGTTTACGTCCTGAAGCATTAGCAGCAAGGTTATACAAGATTGATACGTTACAACACATGGCTCCAGATTTAAGAGAGATGTTTGATAATTTAGCGGAATGTAAAATTCTTAGAGCTATTGAAAAAGAAAATGATCAAGAAGGGAATTTCTTATTGCCAATGGCTTTCTGTGAAGGATCGCCTATGCACCCAGCCTATGGAGCAGGTCACGCAACAGTAGCTGGTGCTTGTGTAACGATACTAAAAGCATTCTTTGATCATAGTCGTAAGCTTGAGGTCGTACCTAAAGACGAGTTAGAAAAAGAGATTATAGAGGTATTTAACATCGTAAAGCCTGGTATCACAGAAGATAAGATTCACCCATCAAATCTTGCCTATGTATCTGTAGATAAAGGGCAGAAACTCGATGTAGTCCCTGTACTAGATAGTAATAACAAAATTGCAAATCTTACGGTAGAAGGAGAGCTTAATAAACTAGCTTCCAACATTTCTATAGGACGTGATTGGGCAGGAGTGCATTACTTCACAGATTACTATGAGTCTTTATTAATGGGAGAACAGATTGCCTTGGGTATTCTTGAAGAGCAAAAGTTAACGTTTGGAGAGAATTTTTCAATGACAGTTCCATTATTCAACGGAGAATCAAAGAGAATATAATCACTACGGTGATACTATTTGATAAAGCGCTACTCGTTTTGAGTAGCGCTTTTTATGTAAAATAGTTTTATGATTTTTTCTGTGACGGCTTTGATTATTTTTTCTGATCTCTTCTAAAAATATTTTAAGAGGCTTTCTAAAACACCGAAACCGCTGCTTTTTGAACAAATAAATAACACACTGCAAATCAAATGCCTGCAATTTCACTTATTTATTGACACTATTAGCTAAAAAACTTACACTAAAGGGGGCAAAAGCCCCTATTTAATTAGTAATCAACACTATAATTTTGTCACGTTGTTAAAACAACATAAGGGAACTACTAATTTTTAACTCAAAAAAAAATGAATAATTACAGAAGAGAAGAAGCTCGAGAAAGAAGAAGAAAAGCTGCACAACTTGCGTATGATCGTCCGCACTTACCACATATAAGTAATGGCGATGAGCAAAGTTTTAGACACGATCAAAATACTGCTGATAGTCATGGAATTTCAAAAGGGGAGTCTTCTTACTTAATGACTTTTACAAAAGGAATGCCACACAATGAGAAAACAGGATTGGTAAACACACCTCTTAATGTGCAAAAATTCATTAAAGGTATAGATAGTGGTGATGAAAGAGACTTTAGAGACACACCACTGGGCCGTGAAGAAAATGTAGGCTATGAATGTAAGCTTCCTGATTGGTTGTCAAAAAAAGCACAGACAGGTAACAATGGAAAGCCAGTTGGCTTAAGAGCATGGGAAAGTCAGAGTGCAGGACTTGCATTTGATTTGGAAGGGCCAGATGCACAAGCTGTGACAATGCCGCCCGCACCTAGTTTAGGAAGCGAAGAGTTGGAAGGAGAAATGGCAGAAGTATATACACAAGCGTTATTAAGAGATGTTCCTTTTCATGCATTTACCAATGGTGTTATGGGATGTGGGCCTGGACAAGATCCTAAAAAAGACATTTCTCCTAATGGCATTTTAAAAGCTTTTGATACAACTCTGGGCGATGTAAAGGCTGTTAACGAACTTACAAGCAGATTACAAAAACTTGATTGGTTCAATGAAAAAATTCCATTAAAATTAAACGAACAGGAAGAAATACGCAGATGCGATCGCTTCTGCCCTACGCCTGCAACTGCCTATAGACGGATCACTCCTGGTGATGATATAGGCCCGTATCTTTCTCAATTTCTATTGGTAGGAAACACAGGAATTAATGGAAATGATGCAGAACGTAAAACCAGAGATGGATTAATCTCTTATGGAGCTATTTCTGCAGATCAACGTGTACGTACAGCAACACCTAAGAAAAACTATATGCAAACTTGGGAAGAGTGGTTAGATGTACAAAATGCAGCTGCTGTAGGCGCTCTTGAAACCTATCTTCCAGGTAATGATGGTCGTCGATTTATATTTACACCGCGTGATCTTGCTACGTATGTACATTATGATGCATTATATGAAGCGTATTTAAACGCTTGTTTAATTCTTCTAGGTAACGGAACACCATTTGATCCGGGAATTCCTTTCCAAGGAAATGATAAAATAGACCACCAACAAGGGTTCGCTCATTTTGGAGGACCACATATCTTATCATTAGTGACTGAGGTTGCAACACGTGCTTTAAAAGCTGTACGTTTCCAAAAATATAATGTACACAGACGTTTACGTCCTGAAGCATTAGCGGCAAGATTATTTAAAATCGATACGTTACAACACATGGCTCCAGACTTAAGAGAAATGTTTGATAATTTAAAAGATTGTAAAATTTTAGACCCTGTTGAAAAAGCAAATGGACAGGCAGGAAATTACTTATTACCAATGGCATTCTGTGAAGGATCACCTATGCACCCAGCGTATGGAGCAGGTCACGCAACAGTAGCTGGTGCTTGTGTAACGATACTAAAAGCATTCTTTGATCACAGCCGTAAGCTTGAGGTAGTACCTGTAGGTGAAATGCTAAAAGAGGATTTCGAAGTTCTTAAAAAAGTAAAACCAAGCATTACTAAAGCTAAAGTTCACTCATCAAATCTTGCGTATGTATCTGTAGATAAAGGACAGTCTTTAAGTGTTGTTCCTGTACTAAATAGCAATAACAAAATTGCACATCTTACGGTAGAAGGAGAGCTTAACAAACTAGCTTCCAA
>CAKZKZ010000198.1 GCA_937124495.1 uncultured Dokdonia sp.
TCTGTTTGATCTTCTTTTCTAAGTCGGAAATAACGTGCTGTAACATCATTGATAGCTATGGTTTGCCCATTTAATGGAATGGAAGGAATTGCATTGATTTGCCTTGTCCAATTCACTCCATCTGTACTCGACTCCAAATAGCCTCCGGTAAAATCGGGCTGAACTGGTGACCCTCCATCTAACAGACCATTGAAATTTGAGAGTCGTACACCATTCACAGTAGAGGATACCCCTAAATCTGCGACAATTGAAGCTATTTTTTTGGTATCTAGTGCAAGAGATGCTGGAGCATTCGAGGACCAATTTGAGTTTCCTGAAAAATTAAAATTTTGTAGACTGCCATTTGCTCCATTTCCTGATAAATCATTTAAAGATGTACCAGATGCTTCAAAAAACTTATAATATGCAGCTAATCCAGTACTTCCTGTTACGTCACTATTCATGAAAGCTCGGATATCGTCTTGTTCCCTAGTTACATTCCAGATACGAACTTCATCCATTATTCCATCAAAATATCTGCTACCAAGTCGACCTAAAAATAGATCCCTGAATAAGCTAGTCCCTATCTCTCCATTAGGCCAATTATTAGGATTGGTCATTTGACCCACAAGATTGCCATTCACATATACTTTTATTTCTTTTGTGGATGGTTTATAAGTCCCTGCAATATGAGTCCAGGTATTTAAGGATATTGCCGAATTTACAATTGGACCGTCATTCTCAGTTCCATTTTCAACTCTAAAGGCTACAGAGCCACCACTTCCAACCAAAAGGTTGAAATGCCTACTTTTTCCTATTACAGGTCTATGATCCCAGCCTGTTCCAAAAGACCTTGGAAACACCCACGCCTCTACACTGACGGCTCCATTAAGCGATCTAACGCTATTTGGTTGACCAATAAAAACTTGATCATCAACACCATCAAAACTCAAGGAACTAGTAACTGACTCTGTCAGCGAATTGGTTACCACCAAACCTGTTTGGAGATTTCCATCCGTCAACTTTGTTTTATCACTGGTAAAGCTTCCTCCACCATTTACAGATAAGCCCGTCTTCTCGGTGGAAAAAGTATAATCTGAAACTGGTAAATCTCCATCATCGCAAGCCCCATAGACATCAGCAATGGTAAGAATTGATGGATTGGTATAAACGAAATCTGAATTATTCGTACCAACCAATTTTAATCGGTATTGAAAACCATGAATTTTAGCATCTGCTTTTGAAATAGTCAAAGCCGCACTTGTACCTCCTCTTCCAGCAAACCCGCTGTAGGTAATCCCAGCATCGGTAGAAGCCGTTAGAGGTGTCCAAGAAACCCCGCCATTATCTGATCTTTGCCATATGTAATCTTTTGATGTAGCAAGTCTGCTTAAGCCTGTTGCTTTAATCACTACATTTTCTTGGTCCGTTAAGGCAAAGGTATTCGCAAGGGCATCGAATGTTGGGCCTGAATAGTTTACCGTAATTGCACGAGGTGCTGATTGACAGCCCGTTTCAAGACTAATCGCAATGGCGTAATATGTGGTAGTTTGTCTAATTTCTGGGGTAGTATATGTAGTAGA
>CAKZKZ010000199.1 GCA_937124495.1 uncultured Dokdonia sp.
ACATATCCTGCACTACACGGAGTGACGCAAACCCTTACATGGGGAGGTCGTTACTCAGATGCCGAAATTACATTAGATCCTAGCTTATTTAATATGGCTCGAATGCTACAGCAAGAAGGATATGACGTACAGTATCGAGGAAAATGGCATTTGAGTAAAGGAGATACCGAAAATGATTTAAGTGCATCACAGATTGCCTTAACAGGTTTTGAAGGGTGGATCGCACCAGATGCTGGCGAAGATGTAAAACCCGAAAACTTTGGAGGGGGATTTGCAAATCATGATGAAAAATATATCAAACAAGGAACCGATTATCTAAAAAGAATTAGAAACGAAAGAGAATCTGGAGCACCTCATGTTCCGTATTGCCTTGTTTTATCATTGGTAAATCCACACGATGTATTGGCATATCCTGATGGTGTAGGATATGGATATTATAAAGAAGATTGGGCTTCAAGAGATATTAAGTTACCAAAATCTGTCACTGAAGATTTATTAGAAAATAAGAAACCTATGGCGCAATTTCAAATCATGAAAGGAGCTGGTAAATTATTAGGGGCATTGCCTACGAGAGAAGATAAATTGAGTTACATTAACTTTTACGGACATACACTTAAGAAGATCGATGGACAGATAGGCGAATTTGTAGACGAGCTATATAAAGGTGCTGCAAACGGAAAAAAACTGGCTGATGATGCTATTGTGATCAGGCTTTCTGATCATGGAGAAATGGGCATGGCTCATGGCGGTATGCGACAAAAAGCTTTTAATGCGTATGAAGAAACGTTACGTGTGCCTATGGTGATATCAAATCCTATCTTATTTCCAAAAGATGATGAAAAGGTTTTAAAATCATCAGATAACTTGGCTTCTCTTATTGATATTATGCCAACGATTGCGTCCTTGGTAGGAATAAAGAAGCCAGAACGCTCGCTTCAAGGAAAAAACCTAGTCCCAATCATGAAAGACAATACAGACGTCCAAGAATCTATCATGTTTACGTTTGATGATACTAAAGCAAGTTCTGCCGATGTTCCTTCTGCTGTCTTTGCTGCCAATAGAGTGCGCTGTATCCGAACAAAAGATTGGAAATACACCTATTACTTTCACGCACTAGGTAGTTATAAAACAGAATATGAACTATACCACATAGCAGAAGATCATGATGAAATGCACAATTTAGCCTATAGTGACATTCCAGAAATCATTGCTAAAAGAGAAGAACTTGCAGCACTACTTGAGGAATCTGAGAAAAAACTATTAAAATATCCAAACGCAGAAGCCATTACAGAATTGGTTATTGGCTATACCACTTAAAATTAGTATTATTAAAAACACACAATACCATAATCATACATCCTCTCCAACTACTTTGTCATAAGAGGATGTATGCATTTATGTTTGACAATTAATACTTTCAAGAAGTGTTACTTATGCCTCGCCATTAATGTCTTCTCTACACTATGAAGACCAAATCCTTTAGCGCGAAGTAGTACCATAAAATGGAATAGTAAATCAGCACTTTCATTTAAAAATAATAAGTCATTATCATCCTTAGCTTCAATAATCACCTCAACAGCCTCTTCCCCTACTTTTTGAGCTACTTTATTGATTCCTTTTTTGAATAAACTTGCGACATATGAATCTGGATTATCTTCAAGGTTATCTTTACGATCACGTATCACATCTTCTAAGTGTGATAAAAAACCATATTGCGCTCGGTTGCGCTCTCCCCAGCAAGTATCTGTACCTTTGTGACATACTGGCCCTGTAGGTTCTGCTAGTACGAGTAAGCTATCTTGATCACAATCTATTTTAATATCAACAAGATCAAGATAATTGCTAGACTCTTCTCCTTTGGTCCAAAGACGTTCTTTACTTCTACTATAGAATGTTACACGTTGTGTTTCTAATGTTTTTGAATATGCTTCTTCATTCATATACCCAAGCATGAGTACATTTTTAGTTCGTGCATCTTGTACAATAGCAGGGACAAGCCCATCTGAAAATTTTGAAAAGTCAATTGTCATTTTCTTTTTGTTTTGAGGTTAGATACGCACGGTAATCCCTTGCGCTTTTAATTCTTTTTTTAATTCTGGTATCGGTATTTCTCCAAAGTGAAAAACACTAGCTGCTAGTGCGGCATCAGCTTTTCCTTCTATAAATGTGTCTTTAAAATGTTGTTTATTTCCTGCACCACCACTGGCGATAATTGGAATATTTAGTTCATCAGAGAGTTTTGCTAATGCTTTATTTGCGAAACCATCTTTGGTTCCATCATGATCCATAGAGGTAAATAAAACCTCTCCTGCACCGCGTTGCTCTACTTCTTTTGCCCAATCAAACAAATTACGCTCTGTAGGCACTTTTCCTCCTACTAAATGAACGATCCATTCTCCGTCTATACATTTAGCATCTATAGCCACAACAATACACTGAGAGCCAAATTTAGAAGCCAATTCATTAATCAATTCTGGTCGTTTGACAGCACTTGAATTTATAGACACTTTATCTGCTCCATTTTTAAGCAATATATCGACATCTTCTACAGAAGAGATACCTCCTCCTACGGTAAATGGAATATTTACTTGAGAAGCAACCCGTAATACAAGATCTGATAAGGTTTTTCTTCGTTCTTCAGTGGCAGAGATATCCAGAAAAACTAACTCATCTGCACCTGTATCTGAGTATACTTTTGCAAGGGCTACTGGATCACCTGCGTCCCGAAGGTTGACAAAATTGGTCCCCTTTACGGTTCTGCCATTTTTTATATCTAAGCAGGGTATTATTCGTTTTGTTACCATTTCATGCCCGCGAAGGCGGGTATCTTTTAATTTATACTTACTATTTTCGTTATTCGTCAACCTTAATTACTTATTATCAACTCCTCGTCACTCCTACTTCGAACCTCTTCATTCCTCATTTGTAATATTCAAATCCAATCCATCATAAAATCCCAACGGACTACTTAATACTTGTTTTACCCAAAAAGCAATTTGTCCCGTATGATAACTATAATGCTCTACCGCGTGGATTACACATCCCATTCCAGAAAAATGAAACCCTTGTACATCACGCTTTTTTAAAAGTTGTCCTTCTGTTGCATGTTGAATCGTCTGTTTCACTTCTTTTACAGTAGCAATCAATTTTTCAAGTAGCATTTCTTTGGTATATCCATCTGTAGCATCAAATTCAGCATCTCTATCACGGGCATCTTCTTGTTCCCCAAGGCTTGAAATCACATATTGTGTCATATTACCACAAAGGTGCAACACTAGATTCCCTAGACTATTACTAGCATTGTTAGGACGTTGCCAGATAAACGCTTCAACAGGTTTTGGATGGGTATACGATTCTGCTTTCGCGAAAGCGATCTCAATCATACGCGTACTCTCATCTATTCGATAAAGCGTGTTTTCTTTAAAATCTGTAACCCAAGGTGATTCCATACTTAGTGATTTAAAATAAAGTTTTCTAGTTGTTTTAAGGAAATACGATTTTCATAAATAGCTTTTCCTATAATGGTTCCTTCGCATCCTAGTTCCGCGAGTTGAGGAAGTTCATCAAATGTAGAAATTCCTCCTGAAGCAATAAGTTTAATTCCATTGTCACGCTGAGCTTGTCGAAGTGCATCTACGTTTTGGCCTTCGACAGGCTCAGGCTGACAAGAATGTAGTATTTTTTTATATAAATCAAATGAAGGGCCTTCTAACATCCCATCTTTACTGATATCTGTACAAATAACATACGAAATACCTTTTTTCATATAGGTTTTGATAAAAGGAATCAATTCTTTCGTGCTTTCTTCTTGCCATCCGTTAATAGCTATTTTTTCATTTTGCGCATCAGCTCCTAAAATAATTTTGTCTGATCCATAAGTCGTAATCCAATGTTCAAATATCGTAGGGTCTTTTACTGCTATACTCCCACCTGTAATTTGAGAAGCGCCACTTTCAAAAGCAATATGCAAATCTTGATCTGTTTTTAATCCGCCTCCAAAATCAATCTTCAAAGTCGTTTTAGAAGCGATTTGCTCCAGAATCTTATGATTCACAATATGTTTGCTTTTAGCACCATCTAGGTCTACGAGATGCAAATATTTGATGCCATGAGCTTCAAAATTTTTGGCAACCTCTAGCGGGTTTTCATTATATATTTTTTTTGTGTCATAATCTCCTTTTGAAAGGCGTACACACTTTCCTTCTATGATATCTATTGCTGGTATTATTCTCATTTTATGCCCGCAAAGGCGGGTATCTTTTATCTGGTTAATCGCAGTTAAACCTATTAACTATATTTTATCTCAAAACCTCTCGACTGCGCTAGAGATGGCAATTTATTTATAATTCCAGGAAATTCCTTAATATCTGTTCGCCTACGCTACTACTCTTCTCTGGATGAAATTGTGTTCCATAAAAGTTTGCTTTCGCGAAAGCGGCACTATACGGAATCCCGTATTCACACACGGCTATGGTTTGGTCTGTTACAGGCGCATAATAACTATGCACCATGTATATAAACGCTTGTTCTGAAACACTTTCAAACAATGGTGTTTTAAGGTTTGAAATAGCATTCCATTGTATTTGTGGAATTTTTAAGCTTCCGCGAAAGCGTACCACATCTACATCAAAGATTCCTAATCCTTCCGTATTTCCTTCTTCTGAAGAATTGCACATCAATTGCATGCCTAAACAAATTCCTAAAACTGGTTGTCGCAATGTAGGAATCACAGTATCTAAACCGCTTTCTCTTAGTTTTTGCATTGCACTACTCGCTTCGCCTACTCCTGGAAAAATAACCTTATCTGCATTTCTTATCTCTTCAGGGTCATTACTTAATATTGCTGTAAACCCTAGGCGCTCAACCGCAAATTTAATGCTCTGGATATTTCCTGCTCCGTAATCAATGATTACAATTTGCCCCCTAGCCCCCAAAGGGGGAACTCTCTTCTCTTCCATATTTCTTCTATTCATATCCGCAAAAGTGGATATCTCATCTAAACTTTTCTTATTAATCTAGTACTACGCCTTCCCATATTTATATTACCCCCCTTCGGGGGTAGAGAGATTTACAGCATTCCTTTAGTACTCGGTAAAATCATTTTATCTGGATCTCTTTTTATGGCAACTTTAATGGCTTTGGCAAAGGCTTTAAAGATAGCTTCGATTTTATGATGCTCATTGGTTCCTTCTGCTTTGATATTTAAATTGGCTTTTGCACCATCTGTAAAGGATTTAAAGAAATGGTAAAACATTTCTGTTGGCATCTTTCCTATCATTTCTCGTGTAAAGTCGGCTTCCCAAACAAGCCAATTACGTCCTCCAAAGTCAATAGCTGCTTGTGCTAGACAATCATCCATAGGCAAACAGAAACCGTATCGCTCGATACCCAGTTTATTTCCAAGTGCATCAGCAAAAATCTCTCCCAGCGCAATAGCCGTGTCTTCTATGGTGTGATGCTCATCTACTTCTAGATCACCTTTCACCTGAATATCCAAATCCATAGCGCCATGCCTCGCCAATTGATCTAACATGTGATCAAAAAAGGCAATTCCTGTACTAATAGCAGATTTCCCTGTACCATCTAGATTTAAGGTAATTTGGATATCGGTTTCATTTGTTTTTCGCGAAAGCGTACGTATACGGTCTTCTAATTTTAAAAACTCATATATCTTCTGCCAATCGTTACTTTCTAAAGCAATATCCTTATCTAATTCTGATCGTTCTATCGTTATTTCTCCAGTACCTAAATGCGTCTCGTCATTGATATAGATGCCTTTAGCTCCCAAATTTGTAGCAAGTTGCATATCTGTCAGTCGATCACCGATCACAAAAGAATTTACTAGATCATAATCTTCAGAAAAATACTCAGTCAACAGTCCTGTGCCCGGTTTACGTGTATCTGCATTCTCATGTGGAAAGGTGCGATCTAGAAAGACTTTATCAAAAACAACACCTTCATTTTCAAACGATTTTAGAATAAAATTATGAACGGGCCAAAAAGTATCTTCTGGAAAAACGTCGGTTCCTAGTCCATCTTGATTGGTAATCATAACCAATTCATAATCTAATTCTTGTGCAATTTTCCCTAACCAAGTAAAGGCTTTAGGATAAAATATCATTTTTTCAAAAGCATCTATTTGCTCATCTACCGTCTCTTTGATGATGGTACCGTCACGGTCTATAAATAAAACTTTCTTCTTCATATCTATGGTTTATGATACTGAGCTTCCCTCAGCATCTCACTTAATAATTGTTATTTTGAGATGTCAATTAATGCTTCAATTAATCGTTTATTCTCTTGTGTGGTTCCTATCGTAAATCGTAAGGTATTTTCACAAAGTGGTTGCGAACTACGATTGCGAGTTACGATGCCTTTTTCTATTAATTGTTGGTATCTTTTAGCTGCATCATCAACTCTAACCAATAAAAAATTGGCTTCTGATGGGAATATTTTTTCAACAAAATCAACATCTAGTAATTGTTTATATAAAACATCCTTACTATCTAGTATTGAAGCTATTTCATTTTTTATTAAATCCACAGTTAATCAATAATACACAAAGAGAAATTGCTGAGATAACTGACGTAGCTTTGGG
>CAKZKZ010000200.1 GCA_937124495.1 uncultured Dokdonia sp.
TCAGAATTTCCTCTGGTTCGTTTTAGTTTATTAATTTAGTTGCTGAAACACGCAACGAAATCATACACAAACACGTTGTGCCCAATTAAGAAAACCAAGAACTGAATAATAATTGCAAGCAAAAATTAAATATAACTTTATAGGTAAAATATGGGATGGAGGCTGGTTTTTTGTCTCTTTACCAAAAGATATTTCTAAAGAAATTCGAGAGCATTTAAAATGGCAAGAAGAAGGCTGGGGACGAATGAAAGCCACCGCCATAATTAAGGAAATTGAATGGGATACAGCCATTTGGTTTGACACCAAACACGATACATACCTGCTACCACTAAAAGCTGATATTAGAAAGAAAGCGAGTTTGGAATTGAATGATATTGTTAACGTAAGTATTGCCATATGAACAGACTTACAAGAATAACCGCAATCTTAATTCAACTTCAATCAAAAAGAATAATTCCTGCCAAAGAAATAGCTGAACGATTTGAGGTAAGCCTTAGAACAGTATATAGAGACATTAAGACTTTGCAAGATGCAGGAATTCCTATTGGTTCGGAAATTGGAGTTGGTTATTTTATTGTTGATGGTTATCGCCTACCGCCTATATCAATAACTGAAGAAGAAGCAAATACTTTGGTAGTTTTAGAAAAATTTATTGAGAAACAAGGTGATAAATCACTTTTGAAAAACTTCAACTCACTTCTTATAAAAATTAAAGCAACACTTAAAAACTTCCAAAAGGATAATGTAGAATTGCTTTCTTCTAGGATATTCAGTTTTGATAAAAATGTAATAGTTGAGAGCAACTGGTTTTCGGAAATACAAAAAAGCATTTCTAATAAAACAACTCTCAAAATAACCTATAATTCAATTTACAAACAAGAATTAACAAACAGAAATATTGAACCTCTAGCCATATGTTTTGTAAACAATGTTTGGATTGTTATCGCTCATTGTCAACTTCGAGAAGAAGTAAGAGAATTTAGATTAGATAGGGTAAATAAACTAACTACAACAACAGAATGTTTTGAAACAGAAAACAGCTTTGAGCTTCAAGAATATTTCAAAAGTTTCCAAACCTAGTTGACATAAGGCTGTCATACACCCTCTCTACTTTTGTTTCATTATTAAAATAAATATTTAAAAGAAATGAATCAAAATGAAATTACAAAAGTGTCTAAAATGTATCCTAAAGCCTTTAAAGAATCAGATACAACTTTAATAGACAAACACTTTACTAAAGGAGCAACGAAAACAGGTTTTATATATGATTATGAATCCCAGAAATGGCTTGACTTATTTACGGTTGGAATTGACGAGATTAAACAGTGGGTTCAGACTTATAATAAAGAAAAAATAATGCCTGAATCCGAAATTGAATTGAAAATTCTTGATGTTCAGGATAAGATAGCAGTAGTTAAAATAGATTTGTATTGGGCGGAAAACAGAAAAGGGTGTGATTATTTATTTCTTGTAAAAGAAAATGATTCTTGGCTTATTGATAAAACCCTTTGGCAAAGTGTGCTTTGAGAACTAAACTTCAACTGAAAAATAACTGGGCACAACAACATGTATAAGCAATAGCGGTTTAAGTGATAACTTGAACCGCTATTTCATTTTATTAAAGTATATTATAATCTGAAAAGTAGTTGTATAAAAACCGCTACTGCTCATACACAAACATGTTGTAACCAATTTAAAAATAAAATATGAATAAAACATTTTTTCTGATCCTCATATCAATTTTAAATTTTTATTCATGTAGTTCTCAAGATTCCAAAAATTATATATTCCCAATCAAAGATGGCTCTTTACATGGTCTGATTGACATAAATGGAAATATTATCACTGAACCCAAGTATAACGAGATTGGTGAGTTTAAAGAAAGTTTAGCCTATGTTACAATTACTTCTAATGGTTTTAAAGCAGGATATATTAACAAAAAGGGAGAACTTGTTGTAAAACCTTCATTTCAACCAAATAGAGACATTTCAAGACAGTTTTCGGAAGGGTTCGCTGTTGTTAAAGTTAAAAACAAATATGGTTACATTAACAAAATGGGAGAAATTATTATTGAACCGAAATATATACGTGCTCAAAAATTTAATGAAGGTTTTGCTGCGGTACAATTAACGAATGGCAACAAAGTACTGATAGATAAAAAAGGGGAAATTGTATTAGATGCCAAAAAGATATTACATGATGAATTTGGACTTAAAATAGAGAGAGGTGAATTTGTTGCTATACACGATTATCTAAAAGAAAATGTAATTTCATTTGAACTAAACAAATACAATTATCCCTTTAGAATGGGGGTTTTTAATTCAGAAGGTAAGCAATTATTCAAGTTAAAAGATTTTCGCATTTATGAATATAATAACGGAATAGCTTTAGCCAGAACAAATGATTATAAAAAAGCTGGTTATATCAATAAAAAAGGAGAAGTTATTATTCCTTTTAAATTTATCAAGGCTTCTAACTTTTATAATGGATATGCTAAAGTACAAGATGAAACCTCAAAAAGATTTGGTATTATAAATGAACAAGGAAAATATACAGTAAAGCCTGATTTCATTTCTATCTCAGAAAAATTTCATTCTAATAATCTGATTTTAGTGCAGAGTATTGATAAGAAATATGGTTATGTGGATTTTAAAGGAAATGTTATTATAGATTTCATATATGACCATGCTTATGACTTTTCTGAGGGCTTAGCTATGGTTTATGATCGAATTATGAAGAGAAGGTTTTATATTAATGAAATGGGAGAAAAAGTAATTGAATTAGATTTTGACACAAACAATCAATCTGGATCGAATTTTAAAAACGGATTAGCCAAAGTAAAATTAAGAGAAGTCGGTTCCGTTTATATTAATAAAAAAGGTGAGGTAATTTATAAATTTAGGAAATAAAAAAACTGGTTACAACAAAGAACTGAGTTAAAAAACAAGTCTTTTTAAGCTAATCTTGATTTATAATTCTCATCATAAGGAATACCTGGTTTTACAATAGCAAAAGCCTGTTTTAAGAGTTTATTTGCTACCGCTATTAACGCCAGTTTCTTGCTTTTCCCCTTTGCTACAATACGATCATAAATCGCTTTACATGCCTTATTATATTTACAAGCAGAAAACGCACAAAGAAACAGCAAGTTTCTAAGTTTTTTATTGCCTACTTTACTGATTCTACTCCTACCTCTCACACTACTGCCAGACTCTCGTATAGTAGGTGTAATACCTACATAACTACACAATTGTCCTGCATGCTCAAACTTAGAAAATCCATCTGTTGAAACGATTAGAAACAAGGTTGTCTTTTCTCCCATTCCAGGGATACTCTTGAGCAATGTAAGCTGCTCTTGCTGATCCTCTTTTACTAATTTTAATAGACGAGCCTCTATCGCTGCTACTTCCTTTGTAAGATGTTTTAAATCCCTTTTTAAAGAACGATAAACAAATGGTGATGGAATCCCAAGAACCACTTCTCCATGCATCTTGTTTTTAGTCACAGTACGCTTTTTAAGGTAACTATTTAACAATCTAAAGAGCTGAAGACATTCTGCATGAACTCCTGTAAGTGCATTATACAAAGGAACCTCGTTCATTAAACCATACTCACAAATAGCCTTTGAATCGCTTTTATCAGTCTTTACTTTGGCTAATTTCATCTGAATAAAACGCTTCACAGAAAGTGGATTTACTACCAAAAAAGGAATGCCACTAGTGTCTAAAAACTGTGCCAAACGATAGTGGTAATAACCTGTAGCTTCCATAACAACAAGTACGTCTTTAGGTAAGGCTTTCGCGAAAGCCTTAAAACTTACACCTGTATTCTTAAACTGACAATGACCTGTCAAACTTCCGAACACATCAAAGACATCCTTACTGATGTCTACTCCATAAATTTCGCTATATTTTAGTCATAAGAATTATTTTACGAAAGAACTAGCTGCCAGACTCACAACAACTTGAAATCGAGATCTAAGTCTCAAAGAACTGAACGTGGTTTAAGTAGTAAAAGAGAGGGATTATCTATGTTGTCGAAGTCTAAAGCTTCACCGTGTATCATAACCTTAATTCTCTCTTTTGTTCTTTCTAATGAATACTTAAAAGGTAAAAAATCAAATTTAAGTGGTGTATAATTAATGGCCTAGTTGGTTAACAAAATTAAAGTTTCTACATTTAAACAATCTTCCCCACAAAATAATTAAATTTGAAATAAGCGGCTCTGCCGACGTTTCTGATTCGCACCCTACGTTTCCCTCGCCTTCAGCGAACTTGTCACGCAGTCGAATCGTACGCCGCCCAGACGCAACTAAACATATACAATCACGTCATCCTTAATTCGAGCAAAAACGATACTTCATGAAAATAATTTCAACTAATATAGGGAAACCTACAACATTCATTTGGAATGGAAAGGAAGAAATTACAGGTATCTATAAAAAGCCGACAAACAAGCCTATCTACTTAACCAAGAACGATGTAATAGGTGATGAAATATCCAATCGATTAAATCACGGAGGGTATTATAAAGCATGTTATTTATTTTCCTCTGAACAATATCCATATTGGAAAAATTTATACCCTGAACTTGATTGGACTTGGGGAATGTTTGGAGAAAATATAACTGTTTCTGGCTTTGACG
The DNA here is from genome assembly GCA_937124495.1 of uncultured Dokdonia sp. Lineage (GTDB taxonomy): Bacteria > Bacteroidota > Bacteroidia > Flavobacteriales > Flavobacteriaceae > Dokdonia. The sequence goes on from CAKZKZ010000200.1 coordinate 4,645, forward strand.
AAAGAAAAGTATACTTGGGAGATATCTATAAAGTTGGACAAACAGTAGTTCAAATTTCGCAATATAGAGAACCGTGTTACAAGTTTGGACATAAATTTGGAACTCAAAAAGTACTGAAACAATTCATTAAGCACGGATTTGGAGGAACTTATTTAAGTATTTTAGAAGAAGGATATGTTGACATTAATGATGAATTTATTTTAGCCGAACGTCCGAAAAATAGTTTAACTGTATCAGAATTGTTTCATTTAGTGTATGCAAAGGAGAAAGATCAAGAATTATTAAAAATTGCTGCTAACAGTAAAGCAATTCCACCGAAAAAAAGAATGTTATTGAGTACGTTTATAAAATAGATTATTGAAAGACTAAAGGTAACACCGTATATAATTTACTGCTAGTTATAGCATACTTAAAATTAGCTATTTAGAGAACCGCAACAACCACTTATAAAAATGTACACTAGAATGCATTTCTGTCCATGCATCATGGCTTTTGGTGACTCTACTTGTAAAAATTAGAGGATGTTTTTCATAATTTGCTGATTCAATAGAAGAAGACTGGTGAAACGGTGTTTCAAACATTTTTTCAAGGCGTTTGACAATACCATCAGAAGCTCTATATGGAACCACATTGTCTTCTGTATTATGGGTAACCCAGATGGGTACACCTTCTAAATTATTATAATCTGTTATCCCTGCTGACCCACCACAAATAGGTGCCACAGCAGCAAAAACATCACTCATTCGAGATGCCAATCCCCAAGTCCCATACCCTCCTCGACTTAAGCCTGTGAGGTAAACTCTTTCCGGATCTCCATTATCATTTTGGATGACACGGTCGATGATACTCCGCATTGCAGTTTCTCCTTCATAAAATTCACCATGCTTTATATGAGGCATAATAACAATGAACGTGTCTTTTAATAAAGTCTCCAACTCAGACTCCATTGAAGGACTTTCTAAAATTGCATTTGGAAGATCAAAGTTAAGAACGTTAGCAATATCTCCGCCAACAAGCCTTCCTCCATGAAGGAAGACAATGATAGGATACTTTTTGCTACTCTTTTTGCACGACTTCGGGACATACAAATTATATCCATCGATTGGGCTTCTTGGAAAATCTTCTTCAATGGTTACTAATACGCCTGGATGAGCTATATCCAGAGATGGTCTTGTGGTGTCAATTTGTTGTGCGCTTACTATAGAAGTGGTGAATAACATGGTAACCAAAAGAAGTAATGATCTCATGACGTTGCATTTGAATGATTATTTATATAACGTCAATTAAAACAATATGGTATAAAAATAAAATTTCACAACACCGTTATACAAATAATCCTACCTTAGTATATTACATTTCAATATATTCTTAACACTATTTACAAACCTATGCTAACCAATATTTTTGCTTTCTTTCTTAAAATTTCTCCACGACTGAAGCGAACGGTTTGGAAAAAATTATATCAGTACTTGGCAAAGAAGTATCCAACAGCTGAGTGGCCGTATATGAATTATGGATACGAATCCTGTGATCAACCTATGGCAATTCCTCTGAAAGAAGGGGAAGAGAATGACCGATATATGATTCAGTTATACCATCATGTAGCAACAGCTGTAGACCTTAGGGATAAAGACGTCGTAGAAATTGGTAGTGGACGCGGAGGCGGTTCATCGTACATTAAACGATATCTTACACCAAAGACCATGATTGGCATTGATTATTCTAAAAACGCCATCAAATTCAGTAATAACCATCATTCGGAGGAAGGGTTATCCTTTATGCATGGGGATGCAGAAAACCTACCGTTGTCTAATGAAAGTGTAGATGTGATTGTGAATGTTGAATCTTCCCATTGCTACGGATCCATGAAAAAATTTGTAGAACAAGTCCACAGAGTGCTACGTCCTAGTGGATATTTTCTGTTTGCTGACTTACGTCCTTCAGAAGAGATTGAGCAACTTGATAAAACCTTTAATGATGCAGGGTTTGAAGTACTCAAAAAGGAATTGATTTCAAAGGAAGTGGTTCATGCAATGGAAGCATTTCATGAATACAAATTAGCATTCTTTCAAAATATGGTAAAAGGCTGGTTAAAAAAGCCGTTGAATGATTTTGCAGGCGTTAAGGGTTCAAACATCCATAAAGAATTGAGTAATGGAAAAATGGTCTATTATCACTATGTATTGAGAAAATGATACGCCTCTTCTATACTGTTTATGTAGATTTTATAGTAAATTAAAAAACGAAACACAACAAAATACATACGTATGAAATTATATGCTACATTATCAGAAGTATATGAGGCAATGTATACTACGTTTATTAATTACAAGGAAGAATATACATTCTATGACAAAATACTTTCTAAGTACAAAAAATCAAACCTTCTTGAAATCGGAAGTGGTACGGGTAATTTAGCGATCTATTTTGAAGAAAATGGTTATACATATTGTGGATTAGACTTAAGCAAAGAGATGGTCGCTATAGCAAAACGTAAGTTGCCTTCGAGTCAGTTTACAGTAGGTGACATGAGAGTCTTTAATACTGAAAAC
>CAKZKZ010000201.1 GCA_937124495.1 uncultured Dokdonia sp.
TGATTAAATATTGAGGATTCAAACATCTCACTCATATCCGTAACACTTATAGTTTGCCACAAGTCTAATGATTGGTTAAATACCGTATATGAACTGTTAATTCCGGCAAACATATTTGACATATTTGTTACATTAGATACATCCCAGTCATTCAAGGGTTGATTGAAAACATAATTACGTTCAAACATTCCAGACATGTCTGTTACACTGCCTACATTCCAGCTACTAATATTTTGATTGAAGGGAGTACTTCTAAACATTTCGTGCATATCTGTAACATTGTTAACATCCCAGTTATTGAGCGGTTGATTAAAGGGAGTAGATCTAAACATCTCTCTCATTGTGGTTACTTGAAGTACATTCCAATTGTTTAAAGGGAATGCCATATCTGATGCGCTAAACATGTCGCTCATATCCGTTACCTGCGATGTGTTCCAACCATTAATATTTTGATTGAAATCATTAGCAGATCTAAACATTCTCGCCATAGTGGTAACAGAGCCTGTATTCCAATTATCTAAAGGCTCATTGAAATTTATAGCTCCATTGAAAGTATCAGACATATCATTAATATTCCCTGTGTTCCATCCATCTAATGGCCTATTAAAAGTATTACAATTTTGAAATATTCCTGAAATATCTGTGATAGCGCTTATATCCCACGAATTCAAAATTCCATTGAAAACAAGAGACTCCCTAAACATATTTTTTAAGCTAGTTACCAGACTTAAATCTGGTGGTGGTATGGCATCAAAATTGAGGTTTGTACAACCATAAAATGCATTTTCCATACTTTCCCATTGAATATTTCCCCAAGAAGTAATCTCAATAATTTTTTCTGCATCACCATTATTATTAAAATAAATAGCAGGGAAATTTCCGCTAATACTAATAATGTAATTCCCTGGAGTAGCGTAGGTATGTGTCGCATCGCCCGTTATGCCTGTGTCGGTATTACTATCTCCCCAATCAACTGTATAATCATAGGTAAACCCTGGGTTTGTAGGTATTGTTATTTGATTATTGGGAGTGGATAAGCTAGTATTCCAGACGGACGTAAAGTTCTGACTATAGGAATCCATACAGGTGTAAAGAAAAATAGTTATGAGAAGTAAAAACTTCATTCTAGGCAATACCATCATAAAACATACATTTTAATACTTACACAGGTGAGCTATTTACACTAACTTTTTTCTGATTTCGCTGCATAAAAAAGATTTATTATTAGTGAAGTTCTATCACCATTAAATCACATTTGAATCGATTCTTATAATAGAAATAGATATGATTAAAGAATCTCATATGAAAGCATCAATTACTTTAAGTAAATTTCACTATTTATACTTAAAGTTCCGATCTTATATTATAAAAAGAGGTTCCATTCAACGGAATGGAACCTCTTTTTATAATGAAACGTGATTGTTTATACGGTTTCGCGGTATTCTGAAGGCGTTTGTCCTGTGTAGTTTTTAAACACACGATTAAACGTAGTTTTACTTTTAAACCCAGCATCAAAGGCAATAGCAATAATTTTTGTCTCTTTGTAATGTGGTTTTTTCATGAGTTCCTGCGCTTCTAATACGCGATAAAAATTGATGAAATTGTAGAAGTTTTCTTTAAAACAATAATGTAATACTTCAGAAAAATGAGAGGTGCTCATCCCTAGTTTCGAAGCCAATTCTGCAAGTCTAAGATCAGGATCTAAATATGGTTTTTCTTCTTTCATTACCTCTAAAATACTAGCCTTGTATTTTTCTCGATCGGTATCTGTTAAAGATGAATTCTTATAGGGTTTTTCTTCTTTTTGAGGAATTACTTTTTCTGCTTCAGAAGATGGTGAGAATGTCTTGTTTTCTATGGTTTGTTTTAAAGTGATATACTGTTCTTGTAGCGTCTTTTTTTCTAGTTCGATACGTTTCTTCTTTTTGATGTAGAAAAATAAAATACTTCCAAGAGCAAGGAGCACGATACTTCCATACCAAACCAGCTGCTTTTTGTTTTTGGTGACAGAGGCGATTTCCCCTTTGGCAGCATCTAAAATATCATTATTACTATTAGAGATGTCCTGCTGTAAGTCAATAATCGTTGCCTTTTTCTCATCTCCTTTTATGAGATCTCTGAGACGAGAATATTCTTTTTGTGCTTCATAGGAAGCTTTAAAATTTCCTTTCTCTTCGTATACCTTGGCAAGATACTCATAGCTATACATCGCAATCTCATAGATTTTTTTATCCTGAGCGAGTGTCAATGATTCTTGTAAACGCTGTAAAGAAGCATCCATGTTTTTTAAATGATAATTGGCAATTCCATTGTTTAATAGAAGCCAACCTCGTTTTTTGGTAGGTGTTTGCATATTAGCAAGTAAGAAACTTTTCTCAGTAGTTTCTAGCGCACTTTGATAATCGCCTAATTTTATATACACATCACTGATGTTATTTAACGTAGAACCAATCACCTCTTCATCCTTCATGGATTCTCCTAAAACAATAGCGCGTTCTGCAAATCGTAATGCCTTTTCGTACTGCCCTAATTCTAAGTAATTAGTAGATTGTCCAATAAGAGCTGCTGCTTTTATTTTGGAAAAACTTCTAATGGTATCAGTAATGACGAGTAGAGAATCCATTGCTCTAACGGATTTATCAAAAGCGCCAATATCCGCATAAATATTTCCCATATTAACGAGTATCATCGCCTTGGGACCTTTATTATCAGAAATTAATTTACATTTTTCTAGTGCTTTGTGATAGATTTCAATCGCCTTCTCTCTATTACTTCTATTCTTATAATAAACCGCCTGACTATTAAGCGCCAAAATACTCATGTCAGTAATATCATATAGTTCTGAAATCAATAACAAGGAATCACTGTATATTTTTTGTAGTTCATAGTCCCCAATCTTATAATATTCTTGTAGCAATCTGGAATATCTCGCAGCTTCCTCCTTTCCATTGGTAGGTGAGGAGAGATCCAGTTTACGATCATCTACCTGCGCTTGAAGGTAGAGCGATGAACATAAAAATAAGAATACAACTATTTTATTCATTTAGGGGATATACGCATATATCACAAAAATAGTTGTTTTATTTTTTAAAAGTTAGGGTACGCTTTCGCGAAAGCGTATAAAGAATGAAACAACGAATAATGTGATAGCCCATCATAATTTGCTACCTTAGATCAAAACAGAAAATTGTATAGTATATCATATACAATACAATTGTAACGAACTTATATCAAATGATTAAATCACTCCTTCGAAAACTTTTTGGCACTAGTAAAAATCAAAATAAAATTAAAAGTGATAAAAATACTGAAGCTAAAGTGGATGCTTTTAATCTTGAAAAAGGGAGTGTAATACCTGTTTTTCTTCCAGATTTTGGAGATTCAGAAACCTCCAAGATCACCAAATGGAACTTTAAAATAGGTGAAACAGTAAAAGAAGGAGATATTCTATGCCAAATAGAAACTAAAAAATTTACCATAGAATTTGAAAGTATGATACATGGAAGAATAATATCTGTCAGTCCGAAAAATAAGACCTTAAAGGCTGGTGATGAAATCTGTAAAATCAGTAATAGTAACAAATGAATTTTTTATAACAACTGACCACGGATCTATAACTAATTAAAGTCTGGATAGGATATTTGACTTTGCTAATCAAGAGTTCTGCAATATACTATAGGGACTGAGCCTTCTTTCGCTTTAAGCGAAAAATCATATATCAGTAAATAAATACGATGCTGAGATAGTAAGAATTTAATTTAAAAAAAGCGAGTGGGAACTCGCTTTTAAAAGGTGTAATGCTAGCACGTTTGGCAACGCGTAGGGCTGTCAGAAGCAAGTTCTGCTGCAATAAGATCATTTTGTCCCCCCATTATAATCGCTGAATTTAACTTAGAGATGACCTGTTGGTTAAGCTCTAAATTTTCAATTTTTTTCTTCATAATATCTAAATTAAAATTTTATTAATAAACATCAAGATAATGAAAAATAATTGATAATCAGGGAATTAAGTGTTTATTGTAAATCTAATTAAATGCTAACGTGAGTAAAACTTCTAATTCTAAAACTCAAAATAAGTGTGTGTATAAAAAAGAAAAAGTCGTACAAGATGTACGACTTTTTGTGACCTGGCTGGGGCTCGAACCCAGGACCCTCTCCTTAAAAGGGAGATGCTCTACCAACTGAGCTACCAGGTCTTTCTTACCTGTTTTAAAATAACCAATCCCTACGAACAACTATTTGTTGTACCCGAGATGGGATTTTTTTGTGTCGTAATAGGATGTTTTTTCAAACCATCCTAACTATTACTAATTCCTACTTTAGAACATAAAACAATTAATCTATAATGATTAATCATTTATTGTACCCGAGATGGGACTTGAACCCACACGCAACTAGTGCACACGGCCCTCAACCGTGCCTGTCTACCAATTTCAGCACTCGGGTAGATGCGTATAAAAAGGAAAAAGTCGTGCATTACGCGACGACTTTTTGTGACCTGGCTGGGGCTCGAACC
>CAKZKZ010000202.1 GCA_937124495.1 uncultured Dokdonia sp.
TCTCAAATCTTGGCAAAATACCCAATTCGTTTGACGGAGATCGCTGTAAAAGGGATGTTGCCTAAAACGAAATTAGGTAATGCTATGTACAAAAAACTATTTGTTTATGAAGGAACAGAGCATCCACACCAAGCTCAAAAACCTACTAAACTAGAGCTAAAATAAACGAAGTATTATTATGGAAATTATAAATGGACTAGGGAGAAGAAAAGCTGCTGTTGCTCGCGTTTACCTAAGACAAGGTACAGGTAACGTTGTTGTGAATGGCAAAGACTACAAAGAATACTTCCCAGTAGAACATGTTCAAGGAAAAGTTTTGGAGCCATTGACATTGGTTGATGTCTTGAGTATATACGATCTAAAAGTTAACGTTAAAGGCGGTGGAGTAAAAGGACAAGCAGAAGCTGTTCGTTTGGGTATCGCTCGTGCACTTTGCAAAATCAACGAAGAGTTTCGTGAGCCTCTTAAAGCGGCTAAGTTACTATCTCGTGATTCTCGTGTTGTTGAACGTAAAAAATACGGACAGCCTAAAGCACGTAAAAGCTTTCAATTTAGCAAGCGTTAATTTTTATCTATCTATTTTTCGGTTGGACAAACCGTTGGGCAATTTGAGAAAACATATCCAACAAAATGTCTTTCCTATATTTAACATTAACCTTAGACTTTTTTAAGAGTCTAATCAAAGAATAATATAATATGCAAACTCCATCTCATAAAGAACTATTGGATGCAGGATGCCACTTCGGTCACATGAAAAGAAAGTGGAATCCAAAGATGAGTCCTTATATCTTCATGGAACGCAAAGGAATCCATGTTATTGATCTAAATCGTACTATCGAAGGTTTAGAGACTGCTGGAAAAGCATTGCGTCAAATGGCGAAATCAGGCAAGAAAATCATGTTTGTTGGTACTAAAAAACAAGCACGTGAAATTATTGCAGAAGCAGCACAAAGTGTTGGTATGCCTTACGTAACTGACCGTTGGTTGGGAGGAATGATGACAAACTTCTCTACTATTCGTCAATCTATTCGTAAGATGCAAAAAATCCAAAGTATGTTGAACGATGGTTCTTTGGACAATATCACTAAGAAAGAGCGTCTAACGATGACTCGTACGCACACCAAATTGGATCGTGTATTTGGTGGTATGGCTCAATTGAACCGCTTGCCAAATGCTTTGTTGATCTTGGATATTAACCACGAACACTTGGCTGTAGCTGAAGCAACTCGTTTGGGAATCAAAACAATTGGTGTTGTTGATACCAATTCTGATCCAAACAAAGTAGACTTCGCAATTCCTGCTAATGATGATGCGTCTAAATCAATCAAAATTATTGCTGACTACTTAGTATCAGCAAGTCAAGAAGGTTTGAACGACAGAAATCAAGGTAAAGAAGAAAAAGCTAAAACAGAAGAAACGTCTGCTTAAGACTTGGTGTGAACCACGTTTTAAAAACGTTTTGGAGTTTTAAGAATTCTAAAAATAATTTGATGTTACCTCATGGTTTTTTTGATCCTTGTCTGACAAAGCTGATGGTCAGAAAAACCATGAAGTATTATATTGATATACTATTAAATCTTAATAAAAATCATGGCTACTCTTAAAATTACTGCCAAAGATGTAAAAGCCTTGCGTGACCAAACGGGTGCAGGGATGATGGATTGCAAAAAAGCACTTGTTGAAGCAAACGGTGATATGGACGAAGCAATCGCATACCTTCGTAAAAAAGGTCAAAAAATGACTGAGAAACGTGCAGATCGCGACGCTAAAGAAGGTGTTGTTGTTGCTGTTACTTCGGATGACAATACTAAAGGTATTATCGTTCGTATCGGTTGTGAAACTGATTTTGTTGCTAAAAACGATGATTTTGTTGCTTTCGCTAAATCTGTTGCTGATAAAGCAATGTCAGAATTTGCAGCAACTAAAGAAGAGTTGTTAGCAGTAACTATGGATGGTCAATCAATTGCGGATAAACTAATCGAAAGAACTGGTGTTATCGGTGAAAAAATTGAATTGGCTGCTTATGAAAGATTAGAAGCTGCTCAAGTTGTTCCTTATATTCACATGGGTCACAAGGCTGGTGTTATTGTAGGATTCAATCAAGTAAATGATTCTTTAGCAGAAGCTGGTAGAAACGTAGCAATGCAAATTGCTGCTATGAAGCCTATCGCTGTTGATAAAGATGGTGTTGATGCAACTACGGTTCAGAAAGAAATCGAAATCGGAATGGAGCAAGCTCGTGAAGCTGGGAAACCAGAAGCGATGCTAGAAAAAATTGCTCAAGGTAAATTAGGCAAATTCTACAAAGAAAAAACCTTGTTGAACCAAGAGTATGTAAAAGCTGAAAAGAAAGAGACTGTTAAACAATATGTTCAGTCTATCGATAAAGAGCTTACTGTTACAGACTTCAAACATGTAACTTTAGGTTAAGATTTATTTTAAAAGCGTTTCATTTTATATGGAACGCTTTTTTTTTAATAGTTAGTTATCTGCATACAAAACAAGTAAGAGAAGCAAGGGGTTTTGTGGTATTTGTTGAGCGTGTTAAAACTATTACTTTAGTTTTTTGAGGTTTGAATTCATCGAGTAGAAACGAGAAAAGTAAAACACAGAAAGCATTAATTTTAAATACGAAACTGTTTTTATCAAATAAAAAATTCATGGCTATCCGTTACAAAAGAGTTTTATTAAAATTGAGTGGTGAATCGCTTATGGGCGAGGACGAGTATGGAATTAATCCCAGAATGCTAGAACACTATGCAGAAGAAATAACTGCGATAGTGAAACAAGGCGTCGAATTAGCAATCGTAATTGGTGGCGGTAATATTTTTAGAGGTTTGCAAGCTTCTGAATCTGGTATCAGCCGAGTTCAAGGCGATTATATGGGAATGTTAGCAACAGTGATTAATGGACTGGCTTTGCAGAGTGCATTAGAAGCAAGCGGAATTTTTACTCGTTTGATGACTGCTATTGCAATGGACCAAATCGCAGAACCTTATATCCGTCGTCGAGCAATTTCTCATTTAGAAAAAGGTAGAGTGGTTATCTTTTCTGCTGGGACAGGAAATCCTTACTTTACAACTGATTCTGCTGCGGCACTTAGAGCAAGTGAGATTAATGCAGATGTTATTTTGAAAGGTACACGTGTAGATGGTGTTTATACGGCTGATCCTGAGAAAGATCCTTTGGCAACGAAGTACGATAATGTGTCTTTTGCAGAAGTGATCAAGTCTAAATTGAACATTATGGATATGACTGCTTTTACAATGTGTTCTGAAAATGACATGCCGATTATTGTGTTTAATATTGGAAAGCCTAAAAACTTAGCAAGAATTATACAAGGAGAATTGGTTGGTACGCTTGTTGAGTAATAGTTTTTAGAGATTTTTATAAGTATGAATGCTTCTAAGAAAGACTTCAGATGCTTATTCATTTTAAGAAAAAAAAAATAATTCTGCGGAAATTTTTTGTTTGTTAAAAAGAAAATCTTAAAATACTATGTTTATTAACCTCAAGTCCTGATCTTGAGGAACAACAAAAGCATTAAATATTACAAAATTATGGAAGAAGACATACAATTATACATCGATACGGCTGAGGAAAGTATGCAACATGCTATTGCGCATTTTAAAAAAGACGCTTCTCGAATTCGTTCAGGAAAAGCTACACCTGCTATGTTTGATGGTGTAAAGGTAGATTATTATGGCTCTCAAACAGCGATTGCACAAGTTGCTAATGTTAAAGCACAAGATGGTCGTACTTTAATTATTGCGCCTTGGGAAAAGTCAATGTTACAAGCAATCGAACAAGCGATTTTTCAAGCCAATATGGGGGTTACTCCTCAAAATGATGGTGAAATAATTCGAATTGTTTTACCAATGTTAACGGAAGAACGACGTAAAAATTTGATCAAACAAGCGAGTGTTTTGGTTGAAAATGCGAAGGTTAGTATTCGTAATGCTAGACGTGACGTGATGAATGAAATCAAGAAAGCAGTGAAAGATGGTTATTCTGAAGATGCTGGAAAAAACAAAGAAGGTATTGTTCAAGATCTAACTAATAAATACAGTAGTATGGTTGACAAATTGATGGAAAGCAAGGAGAAAGATATTCTTACCATCTAATTTTTGCTTTTATATAAGATAGAAAAAACGCTTTGAATTTATAATTCAAAGCGTTTTTTAGGTTTATAAGACTGGTATTTTTAAGCTTGAGATTTTTGAAACTTTGCCAACATATGATTCGTTTGTGCTTGCAATTTACCTTGAAAAAAGGAAGTGCCGCCTAATAAGAATCCTTTAAGCCCTAAGGCTTGCTTTGCCCAATTTCGGAGATGAAAACGATCCGTGTGCTTAATGATTGTACCATCTTTGAATTCAAATTCTGCCTCGATGATATTGTGAACCTTTCGTCCAGTTTGAGAGAAGGTATACCAGGCTTCCCAATGCGCTGTTCCTTTGTTTTCGTCTGCTTTTATATTTGAATATTCGACCTTTACATCTTTGCCATTTTTA
>CAKZKZ010000203.1 GCA_937124495.1 uncultured Dokdonia sp.
GTTTTAGCAGGTTTATAATTCATATTCCAAGTCCAAATACCTGCTCCTTGTGCTAGTTTAATCTGATCTTGCTTGTCTTCCGCTTTGTCGCTAAAAGTACGGCAAGTATCCCCGCTTTCGGTCAAAATATATAATTGAGTTGAGACAGAATCCGGCTTTGATTTCAAGTAATAATGTAATACGACACCAGCTTTATGATTCACTCCTTGCTTTTTCACCTTCCAATTTTGCCCCCCTCCCATTCTATAAACCGTAGATGGCGTATACAAATGAAAATCTTTTTCTTTCAAGGCATCTTTAGCTTGATGCAACACATTAATATCATCCAAAATCCAAAGTGAACGCCCCTGTGTTGCCACAATTAAATCGTTCTCTTTGATCGTCATGTCTGTAATTGGAACAATCGGTAAATTCAACTGAAATGAATGCCAGTTTTTACCATTATTATAAGAAATATAAATCCCACTTTCTGTTCCTGCATACAACAAACCTTCTTGATTTGGGTCGGCACGCAATACTCTAGTAAAATGTTCTTTTGGGATTCCATTGGTAATTTCTATCCAATCAGCACCATAGTTTTTGGGATAATACAAATAAGGTTTAAAGTCGCCCATTTTATATCGTGTCCCAGCAACATACAAACCACCATCATTAAATGGATCTGCTTCAATGCTGTTAATTAACATCCATTTAGGCATTTTTTTAGGTGTTACATTATCCCAGTTCTTGCCACCATCTCTCGAAATATGGATCAAACCATCATCTGAACCTGTCCACAACAAATCTTTTACTCTTGGAGATTCACAAGCCGCAAAAATAGTACAATAATACTCTACCGAAGTATTGTCCTGTGTAATGGGTCCGCCTGAAGAAACCTGTCTAGAAGAATCATTCGTGGTCAAATCAGGACTAATCGTTTCCCAAGATTGTCCTTCATTATAAGTCACATGCAAATGATTAGACGCTGTGTATAATTTTTTAGGATCGTGTGGACTAAAAAACAAAGGAAAATTCCACTGAAAGCGATATTTCATATCCTCTGCCCCATGTCCCATCGGATTATCAGGCCAAACACTAATCGCTCTAGATTGATCGTTTTCATGATTTTTTCGCTGTAAATAACCATCATAACAACCGCCATAAACAATCTCTGGATTCAATGGATCGACCGCAATATGCCCACATTCACAACCTGCTGTACTTTCCCAATCTTTGGCAGATATGCCCCAACCTTTGGTACGATGCGGAATTCGAACGGTGCTGTTGTCTTGCTGTGCAGCATAAATTCGATACGGGAAATGATTATCTGTTGTCACTCTATAAAATTGTGCGGTAGGTTGATTGTGATAAGTGGACCAAGTTGCCCCTCTATCATAACTTACCTGCGCTCCCCCATCATCTCCTATAATCATACGCTCAGGATCTTGTGGATCAATCCACAAATCATGGTGATCAACATGCCCGGCACTAAAACGTTTAAACGTTTTTCCGCCATCTTCTGAACGATGGTAACGGACATTCAAAACATAGACTACATCAGCATCTTTAGGATCTGCCTCAATAACGCTGTAATACCAAGCTCTTTGACGTAGATTTCTACTTTCGTTTACTTTTTTCCATGTTTTCCCTGCATTATCAGAACGAAAAACACCTCCTGTTTGAGACTCTATAATTGCCCATACACGCTCTGGATTAGCAGGCGAAACCGTAATTCCAATAATCCCTAAGGTATCTTTAGGTAATCCTTCATTTTTAGTTAGGTCTTTCCATGTTTCTCCTCCATCTGTACTTTTCCAAATCCCACAACCTTGCCCACCACTAGACAGACTATAAGGTGTTCGGTTAATGCGCCAAGTTGTTGCATACAAAATTCTAGGATTTGTTGGATCTATGACCAAATCAACCGCTCCAACTTCATTGTTTACAAACAAAACCTTTTTCCAATTATCACCACCATCGACACTCTTAAAAACACCACGCTCCGCATTGGGCTTAAATAAATTTCCCATAGAAGCAGCATAAACCACCTCATGATTCGTTGGATGTACTCGAACACGAGCAATGTGTCGTGATTTTTTCAAACCCTTTGCCACCCATGTTTTACCTGCATCTTCACTCTTCCAAACGCCATAACCAATAGAGACGTTTCCACGAACCGTTCGTTCTCCTCCTCCAACATAAATAACATTATTATCCGATTTGCTCACTTCAATTGCTCCTATGGAGCCACCAAAAAAGCCATCTGAAATGTTGTTCCAATTTCGTCCACCATCTTTAGTTTTCCAAACACCACCGCCAGCAGCACCAAAGTAAAACAAATTTGGCTTGCCTTCTACGCCCGTAACGGCACAAGAACGCCCTCCTCTAAAAGGACGAATATTCCGCCACTGAAGGGTATCATATAAAGTCGAATCAATTTTATTAGGAAAATC